>JBDLJN010000007.1:0-34484 GCA_039714335.1 Planctomycetota bacterium | reverse complement strand
AATCACCTGAGGCACGCGTGGTAAATGCCGCCTGTGCGCTGCCGACAGCAAATACAACTGCCATCACCATGACTAACAAACTTAACCTTTTCATCTTTCTTCTCCTAAAAAAAATAAGATTGTTATTTTTCCACCGTTTTTACGGTATAAAATCATTTCAGGCTCAGACTCAGGTCGAGATTATCTGCATAGGCGTCGGCGCCTTCTTGGACCAGTCTCTTTCTGCCTTGCAGTTCAACCTGTATTATGCGGCAAGAGGCGGGAAGCAAGCCGGATTTCTGTTTCTTGACAAAACCGGTCAGATTATTTCGCTCCGCAGGCGAAACAGGCCCGATCTGAGACTGTCCCAGAATCTCACCGCCTGCACTCATGAATTTCAGTTTCAGTTCGATTGGATTATCCTGATCTGCATAACCGCCAAGCCAACCGCTTAATTCATATTGAACAACACCCTGATCCACATCATAAAACAAATCTGATACATCAACGGCCTGAGAAACAGTGCTGTTATGATGGCTATGAAAGAAGTTATTGCCCCGATTCGGCGGCAACACAAACTGACTGATGTCCGACACATCGTTTGCACGCCCGGACAAGGTATATGGATGTGTTCCCAATAAGTTGTAATCAGCAACAAGAGCGGGCGAGTTGTCTTCCCATCCGCTGATTTGCATATTTTGCTGAAGCTGCGCAACAGACACCCTGCCTGCGTCCTGTTCGAAATCACCGTTCACAATCAGATTTTCTCCAAACATAGATCGGGCTTTTTTTACAGCACCAATGCTATGAACAAATGATGCCTGATCGGCATTGATGCTTTCTATTCTGCCGTTTCTGACTCCGGCCGCCTGCCCCTTTACTAACCGCCTTGATTGTTCGTACACTTTCATGTCTGAACCAAGACGCAAATCCACCTGGCCCTCGGAAACATAAGTCCGGGTTCGACCAGAGTCATCGACTGCAAGCCCGAATTCTGTGCCGTAATCAACAACAGTAGCGTTTGGTGTCCGAACTGTAAAGCCGGGCTGATACTCACACTTAGCCCACAGCTTACCTTTTTCTAAATACATCTGATCCGACGACTCCAGTGATAGCTGAGATGGACCTTCCACGGTGACCACAGAACCGTCAAAAAAGGCCATCTCGACAATTCCCCTTTTTAGTGACAGAGAACCGACGCGAAGCGCATCCCCTTTCTCTGAAAGGCTATCAGAGTCGGCCCATTCCGCATCAACGGATTCAATCAATGTTGCAACAACAGGCGGTTCCTGCGGTATCAGACGGATGGTAATCAATAAAAAGACGAGTGCAGCAGTAGAAATGATCGCCGTGTACAACGAAAATTTATTAATGGTACGAGGCGTTTTTTCAACCTTCACCATTTTAACGGGGAAACTTTCCAACTCCCTTGGCGGTTCCACAGTAACGCTTGGAGCCGTCTTTTCGTCTTCGGCTAAAGCTTGCCACAGAGAGGCATCGAGAACATCATCTGCTGTTTCAGTGATGTCTGACTGAACGGGGCTAAATAAATTACGAAGACTGGCATGCGTGTCGAGATATTCAATATAATATCTCCTGCTGTCCGGGTTGTTTTTAAGGACTTCCTCTAAGGCCGCCACTCTATCTGAACTGATAGTGCCATCCAGAGCCTCAACAATTAGTAGTCGTAATTCATAATACTTGTCTTTTTTATCCTGACTCACAGGGCATCCCTTCCAGCCAATGTACGTTGAATACATCGCATCAAAAATGCATGAATACGCGATTCATTTCGATAGACAACCTTAATAGAAGCGCCAACTCGCTGTGCAATTATTCTCGCGGAAAAGCCATTCCTGTAACGCATTCTAAGAAACATCAACCCCTTATCGTCCAACTTGGCAACACATTCTCTTAGGGCAGTAAATCGTTTAGCGCTTTGATTCAGAACTTTTTTGCTGTCTTTGGAAATCAGGTCGATTGTTTCTCTGCTCAATGAAACCGTTGTTTTTTTCTTCTTAAGGAAATTTAGTATTTGATATTTTGCAACCGTCACAGCCCATGCCACAAAATCTGTACCTGGGGTGAACTGATCGAATTTTTCCCACAAGACTCTGGAAGTTTCCTGCATCATATCATCCGCATCCGCATTATTGGGGAGCAGAGATATAATGAAAGCGTAGATTCGATGATGATTTGCAGAGATGAGGCTGATAAATAACTCAGTCCTGAAATCATCACTTCCATCAACCGAATGTCCTTGCTCATCCGCCATTTCAATACACACCTTGTCTTGAATTGCTCCGGCAACATAAACCCTGTCTATATTGCAATAGAACGTACGACCTGATTTGTCCTATAAAAAAGTAAGATTTTTATATTTTTTCTACAACGACACTATCGATATATCCTAAGTCCTGTATGGAAAGTTAGTTACAAAATCCAAAAGGAGAAAGCTCACTTAAAGACATGCAATAATTACAGTCATCCCTTTCATTCTGCCAACAGTTGCTGAAAATTGGGCATTTTCAGATTAAATCACATACATTCTGCTTTTCCCAATAACCTCATCCGTTTGTTTGGAAACATCCTGCACATATCGAGTGGCCATCAACGAATTTGCGTAACCAAGAAGCCGCTGCACCACAAATGGATCACCGGACCGGGCGGCCATCGTTGCAACTGTTCGGCGAAGTGTATAAAAGCCCGTTCCCTTTGGAACATCCAGACCTGCTCTTTTAATCATTCTGAGTCACCTCCTTTTCTCTCGAACTTCGCAACGGCCTCTTTCGGTGGATTGGCAGTTTACCTGTGAAGACGCCAGGGTCAAGCTCAAAAGACTATATCCAGTGATTTAGCTGGGACAGAGTACTAGAGCACTTCAATTTTTTTCAGGTGGATCTGGATGACGGTGATGTCGGCGGGAGTGATGCCGCCGAGGCGAGAGGCCTGGCCCAGTGTGAACGGACGAAAGGCCGACAGCTTTTCCTTTGCCTCAAACCGCAAATGCGGGATGGCGTCATAGTCCAGCGAACGGGGCAGCTTGATGTTTTCGATCTTGCGAAACGCGGCGATCTGTTTTTCCTGCCGGGCGGTGTATCCTTCATACTTTGCATCGATCATGACCGCGTCCATCACTTCTTTGGAAAGACAGAGCCCTATAATATCCTCATTATCAGCCATGTTTTTTGATAATGGATGCTGCGGCTGCTTGATGCACTGCCATAATGACTTGCCGTCTTTGCGTGTAGTTTTGAGGAAATGCTCCAGCCGCTTCATATCATTCAGCTTTGCTTGGAGCCGATTCCAGCGAATTTCATCGATAATCCCGACCGATCTGCCGATTTGCGTCAATCTTCGGTCCGCGTTATCGGACCGCAACGTAAGACGATACTCCGCCCGCGAGGTGAACATGCGGTACGGCTCGTCGATCTCACGCGTTAAAAGGTCATCGACCAGCACACCGATATACGCCTGATCCCTGCCAAGGATCAGGGGGTCTTTTTTGTTTAATTTCAACACCGCGTTTACCCCGGCCAGCAATCCCTGCCCGCCGGCTTCTTCATAGCCGCTGGTACCGTTGATCTGTCCGGCCAAAAACAACCCCGGTACCTTTCGCGTTTCCAGATTGGGTTTTAGCTGCCGGGCGGGGCAATAGTCGTACTCGATCGCGTAGGCGTAATGCACGATCCGCGCATTCTCGGTTCCCGGCAAGAGTCGAATCATCTCGTCCTGAATTTCTTTGGGGTAGGACGTGCTGATGCCGTTGCAGTAGATCGTCGAGATCGCCTCGTCCTCCGGTTCCAGAAAGACCTGATGCCGCGGCTTGTCGGAAAAGCGGACGAGCTTCGTCTCGATGCTGGGGCAGTACCGTGGGCCGGTCGACTGGATCTGGCCGGAATATATCGGCGCTTTGTCCAGATTGTCCAGCAGCAGTTTGTGGATGGCTTCGTTGGTCCAGGTGATCCAGCAGGGGATCGCGGGGCGGTCGATGCGGTCATTCAAAAACGAAAACGGCACCGGCGTTTCGTCGCCGGGCTGAAGTTCCAGTTTGCCGTAGTCCAGCGTTGCCCCGTCCAGCCGGGCGGGTGTTCCGGTTTTGAGCCGTTTGACGGTCAGGCCGAGCGTGCGAAGATTGTCGCTCAGTTCGTTGCTGGCCGGTTCGTCCAACCGCCCGCCTTCCCATTGGGTCGTGCCAAGATGCATGACGCCCTTAAGGAAGGTTCCCGTAGTCAGGATGACGGCGGGGGCGTTGAATGTGCGTCCGTCCAGACACTCAATGCCGCAGGCAGCACCCTCGCTGCCGGTCAGAACCGCTGCGGCGACGGCTTCTTCGATGGTCAGGTTGTCGCACGTCTCGAGCCGGGCGCGAATGGTGTCTTTGTATTGGTATTTATCCGCCTGGGCGCGGGGGCTTTGTACGGCGGGGCCTTTGGATTGGTTCAGCATTCGGAACTGGATGCCCGTGGCATCGATGGCCTCGCCCATTAAGCCCCCGAGCGCGTCGATCTCACGGACGATCTGGCCCTTGGCCAATCCGCCGATCGCCGGGTTGCAGCTCATCGCGGCGATGGTGTCAGCGCCCATCGTCAAAAGCAATGTGCGGGCGCCCATCTTCGACGCCGCCCACGCCGCTTCGGCCCCGGCGTGCCCGCCGCCAACCACAATCACATCATATTGATAACTGTGTGCCATCGATCCTATTTCTTCAATGGGACCATTGACTCGAGCTGTTTGCTCATTTTTTTCTTTTGTGATTTGAACTTGGGATCATCGGCGAGATTGTTCCATTCGCGCGGGTCGTTTTCATGGTCATACAGTTCTTCGGTGCCGTTATTGTAGCGGATATATCGCCAGCGTTTAGTGCGGACCGTCCAGTTCTGATTTGTCAGGCGGTCGGTTTCTTCTTTGGTGGCGTCTTCTGTCGGCTTGCCTCCGAAGACCATCGACAAGGCGGCGTCCGGGCCGTCCCATTTTTGGCGATCGGGATCTTCCAGGAACGGACGCACGCTGAAGCCGTCAAGCTTGGCCCCGTTCTCATTTTTGCGTGTATCGCCGGTGAGCCCGCAAAGGTCAACCAGTGTCGGGTACAGATCGATCAATGAGATCGGATGTTCGGCCACACCGCCGGCCTTGGTCACGCCGGGAGCGCGAACGATAAATGGAATGCGCGTGCTTTCCTCCCACGGTGAGTTCTTGAACAGAAAGTCTTTTTGTCCCATCTGCCAGCCGTGGTCGCTTGTCAGAACGATGATGGTGTTATCCTTTAGGTCGCTGTTATCGACGGCCTCGACGACCTGCCCGATACAATCATCGACCGCCGCCACACAGGCCAGGTAGGCCCGGGTGAAGTTTTTAATGGCGGTGTCCGGGTCGTCATAGGACTCGTTGAGCGTACGGAAGTATCGAAGCCCTTTACTGTTCTTGTCGATGACCTCTTTGAAGTGGGTATCTTCTGCGTCGCCCTGTTTGATAAGAGGGGCCTGTACGGAATCCAGCGGGAACATATCGAAGTATTTCTTCGGCACATGCAGCGGGGTATGGGGGCGGATGAATCCGACCGCCATGAAAAACGGCTTGTCCTGCTTCTGTTCTGCGAATTTTGCGATCTGACCCGCCGCCCAGGCAGCGTTGCGTTCGTCCGGTGTGGGGTCGCGGTCATCTTCGCTGGTGTATTTCAATGGTTTCACCTTGCCCCATCCACCGTAGATCCACCCGGTTTTGGGATCGTCATCATCCGCATAGGGCACATCCGACAGCGGTGCATAGGAGCCGTCCACAGGGCCGATCGACCCGTAGGGCTGCGGCACGGAAGGATGAGCGACCCGGTCTTTGCCGTCATACACAAACGGACCATAATCGGTTAGATGTTTAAATTCGCCCCATACCTCTTTCTTGAAATGGTGCATCAGTTTTCCCGAACCGAGCACCTGATAACCGTTGTCGCGGAAATGCTCCATCACGGTCTTGGAGTTTTTCAGGACGGGATTGTAGAACCACTTGTCCCAGAAGAGATTGCCTGAGGTGTGGGGATAGATGCCGGTAAGAAAGCTGGACCGGGACGGTGCACATACCGGGTTGTTGCTGTAGGCCCGCCGAAAGGCCACGCCGGACTCTGCCAGCTTTTCTACATGGGGGGTTCTGGCTTGCGGGTGCCCGGTCTGAGAGGGGATGCCGGTAATATAATCGTTGAGGTCGTCGCAAACAATCAGCACTACATTGGGCTTTTGAACTTCCGCGGCAGCACAGCCGGTTGCCTGTATTCCAAGCAGCAAGCCGATGAAAGCAACGGCGAAATTCATAACAGAATGTTGACTTTTGATTTTCATGGCCCGTTTCCTTTATTTTGAAAAGATATCGTTGTCGACTGAAAAAGCTGTTTTTCAGCCCGAGAACCCCATTTGTTAAACGCGTATTTTATATAAGGGGTCGTGGATTGTCCAGCGAAAAAAGAACCGGGCCGAAGAGAGGTTGTCACCGGTAGTTTTTATCAGCGTGGGCATCCGGTGAAAGAATTTTGAATTATGAATTCTTAATGTTGAATTGAGGATGCCCTTCGGGCGGCTTTTTGTGGGGATTTTTTACTACGGATTTTGGGATCGAGCCGGCGGCCGGTGAACCAATGTAGCTCAAGCATCCTGCTTGAGAATAAAAACAGCATCCGCCGTCAGGCGGTTTCCACATTGTCCCCGAAGCAAGATGCTTCGGCTGCATTTATCATTTATTCATTTTTCAAAAGAGCAAAAAACAAATTCAATCATTCATTGTCACCGGGAAAGGTACCGGACACCTTTAATTTTCTCCTATTTTGGTGCGAGTGCGACCGCCGAGGCGATGGCGAAGTTGGCGGTGTGGGTGATGGACAGCGTGATCTGTTCGATGCCTTTGACGTCAGCGATTTCTTTGACCTGTCCGGTGATGGTCACGATAGGCTCACCCAGCGGGTTGTTGACGACCTCAATATCCGTCCAGGCGATGCCGTCGCGCCAGCCGGTACCGATGAGCTTCATCACGGCCTCCTTGGCGGCAAAACGTCCGGAAAGCTTTTCGACGCGGTTTTTATTTCTGTCTGCATCGGCCTGTTCGGCGGCGGTGAACACCCGGTCCAGAAAACGCTGCGGGTGCTTTTCGAGCATCTGTTCGATCCGCCCGAAATCCACCAGGTCGATACCGTGTGCAACAATCTTCATGTTTACGAATGGCTCCACCGATCATAGGCCTGGTTCACACAGAACTCTGTAAAACGATCCATCTGGGCCATATCTGTTTTTTTGACGAGTTTTTTGACCAGTTCCAGGTATTGCTTTTGACGGTACTGGTTCAGCAGCAGTTGTTCGATCAAAAGCTGGACCTCTTCGAACGGTTTGCATCCACCGGCTTGCAGTGTATCCAGTTTCATGACAAATACATGCCTGTCAAGGGAGATCGGCCCGGCGACCTGTTCCGGCTGCATTTGAACGGCTTTGTCCTTCAGGGATCGATAAGGCTCAGTGAGCGAATCATCTTCGATTTTAACAGGCAGAAATTTCCCGCCAATCCCTGCCAAACTGCCATGATACTGTTTGGCCAGTTCCGCAAAGTCGGCCCCTTCGTGTAATCTCGCGATCAGTTCACCGGCAAGGCGTTCGGCGGCGGCCTGCGCATCCTCACCTGCGGCACGCTGTTCGGTGGTGAGCAGGTCGGGCTGAATGTCGATCACACTAAAGCCCACACTGCTTTCGGTGCAGATGTTCGGGATTTCGTATTTATTCTGTTCGTAAAAATTTAACAGCTCCTGATAGGAGAATCGTTTTCCGCTGTTAAACTTGCTGGAAATATAGGATTGAGTCATGATCATCTTTTTTTGATACTCACGAAACGACCGCCAGTTCATCCCCATTTCTTTGATCCTGCTTTCAGCCAGTGCATAGTTGTTGCCGTAGCTGGCGACAAACCGGTTCACCTCGCTGTCGACCGCCTTTTCAAGCAGGTCGTCGATGTCTTCCGGGGCGGTCTTGCGGGCTTCCTGATAGAGCAGAATGTCAGTTACTTTGCCGCGTATGGTTTCGCGAACGATCGGGCGGACCTGCTGTTTGAAATCGCTTTCGTCCATTTCCGCCGCGGCAGACCTGATCGCCTTTTCGGTGATCGCCAGAATGTCGTCCGAACTGATCGTTTCGGAATGGACGGCCAGCACCATGCTGCTGCCGGACGGCGCGGGCAGGTCGTATTTATTCGCCAGGCCAATCTGCTGCATCTGTTCTTCGTTGTATTTGCCGTATTGCTGTCCGCCGCAGCCGAGGCATACCAGCGAAACAGCCAAGGCAACCATGCACAGGGCCGTTACATCGTTTCTTTTTTGTTGCATATCGGGTCCACAGAGTCTTATTTTTTCGATTTTCATTGCGGCTGATTATACGTATATCACAAAAAATTGAAACCTTTTTTGCTAAAGAAACTTATGAGGCAACGATGCGGATCTATGTTAACTATCGGCTATATCTTATATTTGGATGATTATAGTTGCTTATTTGGATTGGAGCATTACAATAATACAAATGGGCATTCTATCTGAAGGGAGATAAAGCAGACCATGCAGTGGGTTACGACGACTCAAATTCTGGATGATTTGAAGTTTTCCGATAATTCAAACGCATGGAAGACCTTCACCGACCATTTCTATCCTGTTATCTTTGCATTTGCTAAAAGTATGGGACTCTCTGCGGCCGATGCGGAAGATGCGGCTCAGGAAACGATCCTTCAATTTTTACGGTTGTACCGGGACAACCGGTTCCAGCGTGAAAAGGGGCATCTGAGCCATTGGATTTTTGGGGTGGCGCGCAATGTCATCCGGGATTTCATTAAAAAAAGGCCCAAAGAATACCATATTTCCGACAACGGCAGTCGGACATCTTACTGGGACTCCATTCAGGATGACAAGTCAACCCTGCACACATGGACAACGGAGTGGCAGCGTATTGTTTTGAGTCGGTGCCTTATTCGGGTACGCAGTGAAGTGGATAAAAAAACCTATCGGGCCTTTGAGATGTACGCGATAGCCCAGCAGCCGGTTCAACAGGTCTGCGGTCAATTGGATATGACTGCGAATGCCGTTTATATTGCCAAGAACCGTGTGCTGACAAAAATACGAGAATTCAAAGAACACTATGATGAGTGAGGAAAACATTTCCCATGGAATGCTTGAATCCTGAAACCATCGAAGGGTATGTTAAGAAGTCGATCCGGCAGCAAGAGCAAACAACGATCGAGGATCACCTGAAAGAGTGTCCTAAGTGCAGGGAAACAGTTAACGACGCCTTAGAGAATGAGTCATTGTTGTTGGAACTGCATACCCATCAATTCACGATGGCTTCATCCGCCCCGGACCCATTGTCTCTGCGTCCTTCCCCGATGACGACCGCTCAGGCACAAGAGATCGTGTCCTCGCAGTACACCATTGTCAAAAGGATCGGCCGGGGCGCTTCCGGCGAGGTGTTTCAGGCGATGGATCCGGCCCTTGAAAGACCCGTTGCGATCAAGTTTCTTCGTCCCGAAACAGCTGTAACAGCGTGGCAGACCGATCAATGGCGCGAAGGTAAGTTTATGAGCCGGGTGGATCATCCCCATATTGCGCACATCTATCATATCGGGGAACATGACGGCGTTCGTTATATCGTGATGGAATGGATTGACGGTTTGCCGCTGACGCAGGCCTGGGAAAAAGAATCGCTGGCAAAACGGCTGAACCTCTACCTGCAGATCCTGGAGGCGATTGACACGGCGCATCGAAAAGGGATCGTTCACCGGGATATCAAACCGTCCAATATTCTTGTAACCGCGGCCGGACAGGTCAAGGTCCTGGATTTTGGGATCGCGATGGCCGTTGATCGCGGCCGGCCGGATGAACCGAATGTCTATCGCGGAACCCCGGCCTACAGTGCCCCCGAACAAGTGAGCATCCCGGACAAAATCGGTCCGGCCACGGATGTGTTTGCATTAGGGATCCTTTTGTACCAATTGCTGACGGATACGCTGCCGTTTCCTCAAACTGACAGCAGGCAGTTGTTTGAGGCGATTTGCACACAGCACCCGGATTTGCCGACGGCGATCCGGGAAACCGTGCCGCTGCCGCTGCAGAATATCTGCCTGAAGGCCCTGGAAAAAGACATCTGCAACCGCTATCGGGACGCGAATGCACTGGCGGGTGATGTGTCACGGTTTTTACGCGGCGAAAAGGTCTGGAGCCGTCCCAGTTTTGTGAACGATCAGATCCAGCAGGAAATCTTTTACCATCGTCAGCGGCTGGAGGTTTGGCATCACAACGGGCTGGTGACTGAGAAGGAACACGATAAACTGGAAAATATTTACGAACGGGTTGTCGCACCATCCGATCTGTCCATTATTGAATCCCGCACGCTTTCGTTTTCTCAGGTCTGTCTGTACCTGGGCGGATGGATCGTAGCAATTGGCTGCTCAGTTCTGTTTTACAAGTCCTGGGATAAGATTTCTATATACTGGCGTCCTGCTCCCGCAATTTTTGCGACACTGTTAATAAGTATATTTGGCGTTCTGATGTGGCGAAAAAATGAAAGGAGACTGGCGGTTGGCTTTCTGGCAACCGCTAATTTGCTGATCCCCGCTACGATTCTTTTGACAATGGGACAGTGGAACATTCTTTCTCCGATCAGTTATCCGTGGGGAACTGAATCAATGAGGTTTATGCTTGAAAACATTAAATCTTATCTAATCGTTGGCAATGTACAGTTATATACCGCTTCATGGTGTTGGCTGGCGATCTCCCTTGTCTTCGTGCGGCTTACCCGGTCGTCGATTTTTATGATTTTTACGATCGTTGCATTTTTGGTTTGGTTATCGATCTGTTATGTCACCGCAGGGATGATTGGGTCTCCAGATACCAGTCCATGGGAAGTGACGACGGTCGCGTTTCGGTATCTGTATCCAGGAATGATTATATTTGCCCTGGGTGTATTTTCAGACCGCCACAAACGCCTTCAATATGCGTGGCCCTTATGCCTGGCCGGTCTGGCAGTGATCGTTCTCTGCCTTTCGGTTTTGGCCCTTGAAGAAGAAATGCTCTTGTTCCATTGGTCCTTCCTGAACCAGGGAGAAAGGATATTACTTGGTTTTGCAGCCAATGGGATATTGTACTTATTACTTGCGACGGTTTGCAGAACAATGGGAACACGGCTGCAGCGCACCCTCGCACAGATACTGAACTGGCTGGGCCCTCTTCATGTCCTGAGCCCGTTGCGAATACTGGATATCGAGGACATTCCGATCTCGATTCCTGAGAGCCATCAGCTCGTTTATCGAATCCTCCTGCCGATTGCGTCTTTTTCTTTCGTGTTCGGGAGCGTGGCCCGTCAAATGAAATCCTTCTTCTTTACCGGATTAGTGGGCCTTGCCGCTGCTGTCCATAAATTAACCAACGAGTACTTTAAAAACTTCTTTGCCTGGCCGATCTCGCTCATTGTTTCCGGCCTGATGTGGATGTTTTTTTCATGGCTGGTGCCTCGCTTTAGGGCCAGACGGGCGTTAAAGCGGGAATAAAAAACCCTTTTTCCGGCTTTTATGAAGTCTGGAGGCAATTTCATCTGTTTTTTTACATTTCTCTGAAAGAATCCCCTGCCGTTCCGCCAACTCTTTAATGTGGACATAAGAATAGGGAGACAAAAATGCGGGTATTTGCAAAACAATCGGCCCCATATTTGGTTATTTGGGTCTTTAAATTTCACAGAAGATGCCGTGCGGCCTTAAGGGCCTCTGAAAATTCGGCCTTGATGGTTCTGGATACGGCTTTGGGATTTCAGTTAGGCGGCATTGCCGGCTGGGTTATTGGGTGGCAAGCGGGATATTTCTACAGGTATCTCTACGAGCCGGCTGCCGGAACGAGTTTTGATGAGATTCGTTTTTGGTATGGATTGCCGCAAACCGTTGCGCGTCATGGGATGCTGATAGGGCCCCTGGCGGGCATGATCGCATTTTATATCTGCTCCAGAAACAATTTAAGAAAGCGAGGTGAATTATGAAAATGAATATAAAACATGGGCTTTTACTGTTTGTGGTGTTTCTGTATGGGTGCCTGCCGTCGCTGCAGCCGCTGTATACAAGCGACACACTTGTCTTTGATGAGGCGATTCTTGGTAAATGGTATGGAGGTGGCGGCAATTGGAGCTTTACTAAGAAAGGCGAAAAGGGATACAATTTGAGAGTTGTCGAATGTGAGGGCGAGGAGGCCAAGTTTGAGGTTCGCCTGGTACAGGTCGGGGACCACCGATTCATCGATCTGTACCCCGGAGACAACATTAACCTTGAAAATACTCCCGACATATACAATGGCGGTCTGGTTCCGGCACATCGATTTATGAAGCTTGATCTGTCAGAACCCAACCTGCTGCTGCAGTGGGTGAATTTTGAGGACGTTATCAGAGACGACCCCGATCTATTAAAGCATGAGAAACGTGGCGATTACGATCCCATCCTGATCACCGCTGCTTCGGAAGACATCCAGAGGGCATTGATCGAAAATCTCGATAAGGTACTGGACGGGGATGTAATTGCCATGCGAAAATGCTCCGTGGATTTCTCTCAAATTGATATCATCTTTGATCAGAATCTTTTGGGCCAATGGGAATCTGACGAGAGAGACTATTTAGACATCATTGCCCTGGATGACGGATACGACATCCAGGTGATCGGAGAATCCGAACAACTCCGATATTACGGAATTCTCTACAACTTGAATGACCGGCCTGTTCTGGGGCTTTATTGCGGTTTGGATCACTCGGCAAAATGGGAGGCCCAAAAGGACTTTCCGCCGGATGTTTTGGTTCAAGTAGAATGCGATGAACATCAACTTAAAATACACGGTATTGAATGGGATGAGGTTGAAGCTTTCATGGATGACAATTCGGCGTACTCCTTTGATAATTTCGAGCCAGATAATGTCTTTCTCAGAGTTTCAGAGTAACGCCTCAAGAGAGCGTGCATCCAATGTTAATGCCGCATGCAAAAGTTGTACAGCAGTGAGTCCTTCTTGAGAAATTCGAAAAAAGCGGCTGCCCCTGATCGGCTTGAAATCAAGGTTTCACATCATTCGCATCGCTGGCACAGATATTGCTTAATATATCGTGTTGAGCGCATTTTTAAAAAAGAATATCGGGCAGGATATGACACGTGACAAGCGTGTTGTTCGAATGGCCGTTGACTGGAGAAAAGCATGATCATTACAGAGATATTTCGTTGGCAGACAAGTGAACCGTTATGGGGCGTGGCAGTATGGTGCCTGCTTCCATTAGTCATGGTTGAAGTGCTTTGCTTACTTTTTGCGGGAACTTCCCTGCGGACCTCCGCCGTAAAGGCAGAGAAAGGATGGGGCCTTGGCGTTTCGTTCTTTGTTTTGGGGACCGTGCTGGAATATGGATTAGCCACGTTGCTGCGACTCATATTTCCCTATGAAAACAACATATTGATCAATTGGCTGTTTTGTATTGTGATCGCCCTGATTCTGGTTGGAGTTATTTCTTTCGGGATGTTTCATCTGCTCGAATGGATTGACGGCGCACTCTATGACCACTACAAAAAAGCCGAAGCACTTCGCCGGAAATCATTGGGCTTCTATCAACGGCTTCGAGGTTAGCGTTGCGGAAAGTTAAGAGAGCCAAGTATTGCGGCATTGGGTCGCACGGGCTCGGAGCAATAACCAAAAGTTTAGGAGAGATTACCATGAAACAGAAAATCACCAAAACAACAATGCTGTGCGTGCTGATGTTGCTGTGTGTGTGCAGCGCCGTGCTGGGAGAGGTTACGGTCGTTGTTGTCCCCGATCCGCAAAAATACTCTCTCAACCTGCCGACGGCTGACTATCCTGAGGGGATCGGGGTGATATTCAGCGCCCAAACCGAATGGATCGTCACGAACAGTGAAACCATGAACATCGTGTTTACAAGCTATGTCGGGGATATGGTTGATAACGGTCCGGATCTGGCCCAATGGGACATAGCGGATTCGGCGATGGGAGTTCTTGATGTATCTGGTGTCCCGTACGGTGTGTGCATCGGCAACCATGACACCCATTACGGCTACAGTGCGGATCCGTACCAGGATTTTGATTCTGCAGCGACAAATTTTATAACCGTATTCGGCCTGGCGAGATTTGCGGGTAAAATCTGGTACCATGGGGTTTCACCCACACAGCGCAGCAGTTACCAGATCATTGCGGTTGACGGACAGCGCCTGCTGTTTTTGCACCTTAGCATAGACACGCCGCAAGTGGAACTGGACTGGGCTCAGCAGGTGATCGACCAGAATCCCGACAAGCTGGTCGTTGTATCGACCCATCGGTATCTTTATGATTTTCGCATCATGGCTGGTCGATACGGAGACGGCAGAATCGGAATTGACGATCTGGCAGAGCAGCCGCTGGCGTCCGGCCGGTATGATCCGGAGGGGATATGGCCGGAAGAACTTTTTGAGACGTTTATCAAGACGAACAGAAATATCTTCCTGGTTTTGTCCGGCCACTGCCACGGCGAGTATTATCAGGTCAGTTACAACAACTGGGACCTGCCGGTTCTGGAGGTCATGGTTGATTATCAGGACGGAGCGAACGGCGGGAACGGATGGCTGAGAACGATGACATTTGACTTTGAAGCCGGAACCGTGCAATCGGATACGTACTCACCCACCCTAGATCGTTATCGAACGGTTGCCGAAGGATTTGTTGAGACGATCTATATCATCAGTCTGTACATGGATTCCTTTCCGCTGCCGCCCGAAGAGAAAGCGATATTGATGGCGCAGCTGCAGGCAGATATCCCCGACTTTGAAAAGGACCCAGCGGTCGAAGCTTATATAAATTCGCCGGAGATTCAGGCCTGGCTTAGCTATATAGGGATGAACTATGCCTGGGACGGGCTTTGGATAACATCGTTTGCATCGGGACAACGGGACCCGTCATTTGCGTACAGCTTTGATCCTGATGCCTACACGAAAAGAGGCGACCTGAACGATGACGGTCAAATCGACCATAGAGATATTAGGATTGTAGTCGAAAACCTTGACAGAAGAACTGCCAGAACAAGGCGATAAAGACGGCATATGGAGTGGTTAGCTGAAGCGGACATGCAGAGCAACGCTCTCATGTCCGCGGATGCTGCCGGGCGGCGGATTATTGTCAACGGTGTGACACGAGCCACGACAGGAAGCTGAATTGGGCCGATTTAAGTTTATCTTGCAGACATTGGCTAAGGGAGCAGGACCAAGATCGAAATTTCTAAGGAGGATTTAATTAGTATCTTATTGTCGAGCCGATATAAAGACAATGGGTCTTTTAACCGAAAGGAATCGATTATGAAAAGGAAGTATCTGCTTATTGCTGCCTCACTGATCTTCTGTCTTGGCTTCGGGAATGTTTTGGGCGATGAAGGTTCCGAGACGAATACGCCCAAAGGTATTCTTAAGCTGCCGGACAATGTCAGTGTAGGATTGATTGGACCGCAGGGGCAGAAGCTGAGGCTGACCGAAGAGAACGGCCAGGTCGAACTGCCGCAGGGAAAGTACCAGCTGAAAAGCTGGACGCTGCAGCGTAAGGATAATGAAGGGAGGGTATGGAAACTGGTCGGATATAGCAGCTCAGGTCATTATCTTGAAATAGGGGAAGAACCGTTTCTTCTGGAGATCAAGCCGGAACCGATAACGGCATCGGCGAGTGTACAATACCGGGATGCTTATCGTTTTTCAATAGCCCTTAAAGGCCCTTCAAACGAAAGGATGTATTTCTATCGCGGTAACGAACGAGCTGAGGCACCCACACTGGAGATCACCAATTCCGACAAAAGCTTTAACGTTGCGCTTAATTCGTCGTATGGGTGAGGCGGCGTGTGTTCGCTCTCGTGGCGAGAGCCGGAAAATGTTCAGGGGCCGTTCTTTGCAACCGTTAAGGTTCCGGGCCCATTTCAGGTCAACAGTCCGACCGTCAATGCCAGCGAACTATGTGCCAAGGACCGTGCGGAACAGTTGTCCCGTCAGGAGAAAAAGAGGCGACTGCTTCGCCTGATGGGTTTTTGCTATGTTATTACCCTGGCAGTCATTATTGGCGTGCTGATCAAGTTCCGCAAGTCGATTTCCGCCACGATGCAAAAGGGCGAGGGTAAACTGCCCATCAAGCGGCTTTCGCTGGTATTGGGGATCGTTGTATTCCTGATGCTGCTGGACCCATTTTACCTGTTTGTTTCCGGTGGATCTGATTGGGAAGAAGTTCTTTTTCAATGCGGTACAGTTGCGGCGCTGCTGTTAGCGGGGGCATTGCTTGTGTGGGGTGTTCGCAAGGTCCGTACCAAGTGGCCGTTTGTGACGATAGTCCTGTATGGGATTTTCTTCGTCCTGTTTCTGGTACCGGTTATCTTTATGGTCTTTACCGGATTCGGCCGTCCCAATACGGATCTAAGCGATTTTCGTTTGGATGACTGGTTTGGTTTTTATGGTGAGCTTTTCTCATTTTCTGAACTTGGGGTCTTTATTGTCTGGGCGATCATCCTGGCAATACTCGCTGCGCAGGCGTGTCTTTTGATCGTGCCGGTACGCATCAAACATCAGCGGCCCAAGAAACGGCGGGGCATCTGGTTCACCGCGATCGTCGCGGCGCTGCTTTATACCGTATTGCTGTTCTTCGCGGGTCTGTCGATTATGTGTGCGATGTGGGGGGATAACATTTCCGAACCGGTATTCTGGATTCTTGTGGGTATATTGCCGTTGAACTGGATCGGGTGGTCGGTTGCCTTCTGCCTGTTCAGCCGGTCGATGGAACCGGAAAGCTTTACCCGGCGGTTGATGCGGTGGCTTATCGGCGGGTCGATTTTGGAACTGCTGATCGCGGTACCGAGCCATATCATCGTGCGGCACCGGGACGTCTGCTGTGCGCATGGCCTGACGGCGGCGGGGTTGACGACCGGGCTGGCGGTGATCTTCTTCGCGTTTGGGCCGGGGCTGTATTTTCTGTATGCGGACCGCATCCGAAGCAAACAGCCCGGCCTGACCGAACAGCCGGCAGAGCCGGCACCCGAAGCGCCGCCGGAAGAATAACGATTTGACAGATTGTTTGGATATGGTAAGATGCGTCGTCGGCATGGCGTACTGTGCTGGCGGCGTTTTTGTATATATGAGCCGATACTGAACTTAACAGGGAAAAACAATGCCGATTTTTGAGTATAAATGTACACAGTGCGGATTTGTGAACGAGGTACTGGTCAAATCCGCCAACAGCAAAGGCCCGGCGTGTCCGGAGTGCGGCGAAAAAAAGGTCGAAAAGCAGTTTTCCAGCTTCGCCGCAGTTGTCAAGGAACCCGCTCCGCCTGCGTCGAAGTGCCAGACCTGTCCCAGCGCGGGCGGCTGTCCGAACTTTAATGGATAAATTAAATTCAGGAGATAATGACATGAAACAGAAATGGATACTGTCTGCGGTATGTATGCTGATTTTGGGTTGTGCAGCCACTTCAAAAACGCCGGTTATCATTACGGAGAAACTTCCTGACGATGTCAGGGCGCAAGAGATCAAGGACATGAAGTTCGGTATGTTCATCTGCTGGTCGTTCAGCACCTTTTCCGGACGCGAATGGACGCTGACCGCGGACAAGGACGCAAGTTATTTCAAAGCCACCGGCTGCGATACCGACCAATGGTGCCAGACGGCCAAGGCCGCAGGCATGAATTATATTCTCTTTTTGACCAAGCACCACGACGGTTTTTGCCTGTGGGATACGGCGACCACGGATAAGAAAGTGACCAACAGCCCTCTCGGGATCGATGTCCTGGCGAAACTGCGGAAGTCGTGCGACAAGTACGGTCTCAAATTAGCTCTGTATTTTTCCGAAGGCGACTGGAACTGGCCCGGTGCACACGATGGCCTCGGTAACCGAAAAGTCAAGAATTCAGGCGGCATTAATCCTGAAACAAAGAAAGCCCAGCTTAAGGAACTGCTGACCCATTATGGTCCTATTGAATTCTGGTGGATGGATCATGCAGTCGGCACGGGCGGATTGTCGCACAAAGAGACGGTGGAATGGATGCATCAATTCCAGCCGAACACATTCGTCGGCTTCAATCACGGCGACCCGGCAGGACGAATCTCTCTCAGAGAAAAAGGAGGCCCGGGTAAGATTGGAGACTCTAAAGCTGCCTCACCTCACAACAAAGACGGTGAAACTGTACACAAAGAGTATCTCGTGGCCGAATTCACCTACCCGATTCTCCCGAAACACAAAGGCGGCGCGATGTGGTTCTACTCCCTGCCCAAACATGACGGCCTTTGCCACTCTGCCGAAAAGGTTTATGCAGATTATCTCGGTGCCGTTAAATACGAGAACATCTTTTCCATCAATGTCGGCCCCAACTACGAAGGAAAAATTCGCGATATCGATGTGAAAACCCTGCGAAAAGTGGGGGAAATGATCCGGAACAACGCGGCCTTACCGAAAAATAACGAATAAGGATAAAATATGGAAGCAATAATCGAATGGATTAAAGGATTGCCGATACTGCCCGTGATCGTGCGTATTGTCTGGCTGGTCGTCGTTTTGGCGATGGCATGGCTCGGAAATTTTATCACGAAGAAGCTTATCCTGCGCATTGTTAGCCGGGTTGTCAAAAAAAGCAAGACTCAGTGGGATGATGCGCTTGCCCATCACCATGTGTTTACGTTGCTGTCGCATCTGGTACCAGCGGTCATTATCTATTATCTGGCACCCACTGATCTTATTAATATGCAGCTTGTGGCGGTGGTCTATATGATCGTTGTCGGGATGCTCATTATCAATGCGTTTCTGAACAGCGTGGTCGATATTTACCGTACCTATGAATTTGCCCGCCGGATACCGATCCGTGGATTCATGCAAGTCGTCAAGATCGTCGTGTTTATCGCCAGCGGTATTATTATTCTCGGGATGATCGTCGGTAAGAACCCGACGAGTATTCTGGCCGGATTCGGTGCGATGACGGCGGTGTTGCTGCTGATTTTCAAGGATGCGATCCTCGGTTTCGTGGCGGGGATTCAGTTGTCGGCGAACAATATGGTGCATATCGGTGACTGGATCAGTATGCCCAAATACAATGCCGATGGTGATGTGATCGATATCTCGCTGACCACCGTCAAGGTGCAGAACTGGGACAAGACGCTCTCGACGATCCCGGCGTATGCGCTCATCAGCGATTCGTTTCAGAACTGGCGCGGGATGAGCGAGTCCGGCGGACGACGGATCAAACGGGCGATTCATATTGATATGAACACCATTCGCTTTTGCGATGAGGCGATGCTGGAGAAGTTTCGCAGAATTCAATATCTGACTGAATACATCGATACGAAAAAAAGCGAGATCGACGAACACAATAAAGCCGGCGATGTTGACGACAGCGAATTGGTGAACGGCCGCCGCATGACGAATGTTGGTACTTTCCGCGCCTATGTGATTGCCTATCTGAAAGCCCATCCCAAAATCAATCTGAATATGACCTTTCTGGTGCGGCAGTTAAAACCCACCGAGTACGGCCTGCCGATCGAGATCTATGTATTCAGCAGCGATAAAGTCTGGGCCAATTATGAAGCCATTCAAGCGGACATTTTTGATCATATCCTTGCGGTGGTGCCGGAGTTCAGTCTCCGCGTCTTCCAAAACCCCACCGGTTCGGACTTTGCAGGTTTTTTCCCGGCATCGAAAGGTTGTTGAGCGATTTGAGCGCCAGACAGGGTTGGGGCGGCCTCTATTATCCCTTTGCTCTGCCGCTTACGGTTTGCTCTATCTGATCTGGAACTCCTGAAAGGCAGTGTTTGCTTGAGGATTGGCAACAGGTTGGACAACCCACTTGAACTGACGGAAACGGCCTATCTCGCTGCCGTCACTGCTCCGTATTCTTGAGGCCGCGAATTTTCCGATATCCTCGGCAGTGGTATCAACAACGGCGATGGGAACCTGTGTGCCTTTTTGGCTATCCTGACCTACATTCTTTTCGCTGATCCCAAAAACGGTAAACTTCTGACTGCCTCGAACTCCCCCCATATTGAATGACCATGTACTGACCTCTGAAATGGCGACGTCTTTTCCCAGATCGATTATGTAAACACCGTCAACGACTCCATTGCTGAATACCGGGCCATAATTGGCCGTAAGTTTACCATCACTTAGCACTGACAGAGGTTCGTTTGCTGTTTTGGGATTCGTGCTGACACTCTTGAATTTCAACACCTTATCACTTGGCCGCACCTTGAGGTCCTTGAATTCAGCATCTGTGCTTTCTGTGACAACATAAACATAGCTTTTCATCGTCATCATTTTGCTTTGCTGGCCGTGAACATATTTTATCTTCAACGGTTTACCCTTTGCCCGATCGGTTTCCTTGAGAAGGTCCGCCGTTGTCTTGACAGGTATGCCGTTGACGGCCTGGATAAGATTGTTCGTTTTTAACCCGGCACGGTCAGCAAAAGAGTCGGATGGCACATGTTTAAGATGAACGCCGCCATCTTCTTTACTTACACCAAACGCGGAAAACTCTTCGCCGGACAGATTTCGGATCGTTGCACCCTGCCAGTACGATGCCGCATCGTTATCAGCAACCGTTTTCACCAGTTTCAATTCCGGCAGTTTGGGTGTCCGCGCAATGGCTTTTAGTTGAGCTTTCTGCACGCCAAATCGGTCCATCGGGAAATTTTTGAATCCCAGCTTTAATGCAGGCGAATCCTCTTTTACGCGGTAGTCACCGTTTTCCGAATCGATGAAACCGGGGTCGCCGATAATCGAGTTGTGATCCCAGCCGTGTGCGGCGGCCTTTTTGCGTGCCGCTTCAGTCGTGAACAAATTATAATCGTTCTGGATTCCCCATTTCCCCTCCGGCATACGGATCGGGTTTGGATAGGGTTTCATCCAGATATTGCTCTTTAGAATATCCATGCTGTTTTTGTACCAGACATGGGCGTGCAGTGTGCTGTTAACGCCAATATTATTCCAGACTCGGCGATGGAATCCTTCACGCAGTTTCAGTCCGCCGTTAAGGAAAACATTGTTGTAGATCTCAAAGTTCGAGGACCCGTCATCCAGATCGACATCCCATCCATGATCACATCGCCAGCGGCTGTTACGAATAATGGTTTTTTCTGCATCCAGCAGTGCCAGTCCGGCAAGTTCCTCAGCCGGAGCATCTTTCAGGCCCCAGAACCGGTCACGGCCCCACGAGTTGAAGCTGCCGTGGTCGCCGGTTTCGCGGACGGTATCGAAAACATCACAGAACTCAATGATATGTCCGCCGAACGTACCTTCGCTGATGTTGATGCCCGCCCGTCCCACATCATAAATTGAACAGTGCCTGACGGTGATCCCTTTTGACATGGATATCTGAACGCCGGTGGCCTGTTTCTCCACAACACTGACATTATGGATCAGGCAATCATCCACGATACAGTCGGCCGGATAGTTGTCCGTCTTCGGCCCGGGCGTCATGTCAATATCCTTATATTCCTGCCTCTGGTGGTACTCGAAGAGCGGATTCCGCACCGCGTCCGGGTTGCCGACAAAACAAATGCCGCTTGCGCCGCTCCCGTGGATATGGCAGCCCCTGACGGCAATGCGGCGGTTGTAGTTGCTGGCAAAAATCGAGTTGCCGCCAAGCTGGTCGAATTCGCAGTCGGAAATCGTGCAGTCTTCAACCCCGGTCAGAAATATCGCGCCGCCACGGTAAACCGTCCAGTCACTGCGCAGCAGCGGTTCTTTCGTATCCATAAACGTCCGCGCCGCGTGGCGGAATATAAATCCCGAAAGCGAAATATGGTGGGTCGGTTTTTCCCGTGTTCCCTGAAATTCGACAAGATGTCGAAGCTTTACAACTTCAAACAGAGCGGCATTAACATCGACATTCTCATCAGGCAGATAATAAAGCGTACCGTTTTTTGAATCATGGTACCATTCACCCGGTGCGTTTAACTCCTCGAAGATGTTTTCAACAAAGCGGTGGCTTTTGTGCATCCCCATCTGACGGTTATTCTGCCAGCCGCCCTCGTAGCTCACCTCATTATTTTCGTTCTTTCCGGTGATCCGATAGTGGTAGCCGCCCCAGTGAGCCCGGTGCATTGCGTGAATATAGCCGCCGGTCGGGTCCGCCCAATGGACCGCCCGCGAAGGACTGAACGCATCTGCGGCAGCGCCGTTATAAGGACGGGCGTTGGCGTCATAGTTTGGATACCGCGCCATATGACGGCGTTGGCCGTTGACGAAAAGCTGGTCTATTTGCAAACCAGCCGGTGTCTTCGCCTGAAGAATCCCGTCGCGATAGGGTTTCCATTGGGGTAAAAGCTTCATGCCACCGCTGATAATGACCTCACCGGGTGTTTCTGCTTTATAGCTTACCGGGGCCGCTTTTGAGCCGGAGTCGGAGGCAGTAAAAACGAGCGTTTTGCTAAGATAATAGGTGCCGGCCCTGACAACGACGGTGGCCGGTTCGGTGCTGCGTTCCGCATGCTGTCGGACTGCTTCCTGGGCTCTGTGCAGAGTCGCAAAAGGTTTTTGAGAACTGCCCGGGTTCGTATCATCTCCGTCGGGCGCCACGGTTAATTCGTACGCCATTACCGTGGAAACCGACATTGTCAACATTACAGCAAAAAAAAAGTACTTCATGTTATATCCTCTCATTATCTGCTTTAGAGCTTCAGTTCATATACCCTTTTCTGCAAATCATCATGAACCTCAACTTGAATGATTTTGTTCTTCTTAGTTTTGCATAGCGCCATGAATTTTTGGAGATTATCAACTTTTTCATTATCCAGCTTGATGATCAGTTGCCCTATTCTCAGTCCCGCTTTGTATAAAGGAGAATTATCGGGTGCTTCCATTACTAACACACCTGTGATCTCACCAATGCCGACCGCCGATTTTTCTGCTTCAGAGGTCATGTCCTTGATCTTTCCGCCGAGGAAATCAACGATGGTATCGTCACCGCGGGATGTGGATGCCCCATTGACCTGCTGTTCCAATGCGGTTGCGCATGCAGGAAAAGAGCGTTCCGGAACCAGATGCTTCAGCCGTGTGGTAACGACTCCGAATTGATCCATCCGGAAATTCTTAAACCCGAGCTTCAGTGCCGGCGAGTCTGGTTTCACCCGGTAGTCACCTCTCGCCGGATCGACAAAAAGAGGGTCTGCGATAATCGAATGAACTTCCATTCCTTCTTTGTTCCAGTCCTGCAGAGTGGTCCCGCGTTTCTTTCCCCTTCCGTTCGTGATCCACTGAGGGGTAGTCCCGGGGGTAAAGTAACAGTTGTAATCGATTTCCTTCATCTGCACAGGGTAGTGGTGGATGCCGTACCAGACAACATCACTATGGATATTGACCGTAATGTTTTTCCGGTACACATCCTCGTTATCTTCAAAACAGACATGTTTGCCGGGGTTGTTCCTTCCGGAAGCGATAAAGATGTTGTTTTCAACCGTACGATGGAAACCTTCACGCAGTTTCACCGCACAGCCAATCGTAAGATTATTGTAGATGTGATAATTCGTAGAACCGTCATCCAAATCGATCCCCCATGAATGTGTGGTTTGAAGCGGATGCGAAAAACGGTTGTTTCGGATAAGGGTCGTCTTAACGGCATCAATCAGACAATATTTTTTCGCGTCCGGATTTTTTTGGTGGTTACCATTGTGATCTTCCCATATCCAATAGCGATCCTTGCCCCATGAATTAAACGGGCCGTGGTCGGCGGTCTCCCGAACGGTATCAAATACATCGTTGAATTCAATAACATGCCCGCCCCAGGAACCGTCATTCAGGCAGATGCCTGCGCGTGGAAGTTTGTAAATCGTATTGTACGAAACCGTATTGTTCATCGTCAGTGACATCAGCACGCCGGCGGTTTGCTTTTCCAGTTCGCCGATTTCGGTTATGAGATTGTCTGTAATTAAACAGTCGGACGGATAATTGGCTGACTTGGGGCCGGGGGTGCGGTCATCCGGAATCCGACGCCATCCGTCCGGGGTGTTCCATTTATTGCGAATCTGGCCGTGGGCTTCAAATGTTTCTTCCAGCACAGTGAAAAACTGGTCTCCCCGCATCGTCTCAGCTGCCCCGCACAAGGCAACGGCATTGGCGCCAAGATTTCGAAACAGACATCCGCTGACAGTATCATGCCGGTTATAACCGTCCAGGAACACAGCATTGCCGTCAAGCTCGAAAAAATCACACTCCCGAATGATACAATTTTCAGTCCCTCTAAGCGTGATCGCTCCGCCCCGATGGACCACAAAGTCACCGCCATTCGGGAGATGATCAATGGTCTGTTTCCAGGTCGGCGAGGCTCCCTGAAAGCTGATACCTTTAATTTGGATAGAGCGGACAGGGTTAACGGCATCGCCTTCAAGGCGGATCAGGTGTGGTGTGCAAACCGCTTCGACAATCGCGTCCGTTAAGTCTTCCTTTTCCTCCGGGAAATAGTACAGCAGGTGTTCACCCTGATCATAAAACCATTCGCCTGACGCATCGAGTTCCTCGAAAACATTTTCCACAAATCGCATTTTACTGTTGAGGTAAGCTCCGTTACCTTGCGTGGTCGTATCAATGCTGACCATGCGTTCTTTCAGTTCGCCTTTTTCATTCCTGACGATAACGGCGTGCCCGCTGCCCCATTTTGCCTGGTGCAGGGCATGGATGTAAGCCGTCTCAGGATTTTTCCAGTTCTTGGCTCTGTCCCACATCGCGCTGATGCCGTTGTAGTAACGCTGGGCTGGGTTATAGTTTGGAAACCGGGCAAGCACTTTGCGTTTGCCGTTGATGATAAGTTGGTCAATCACCGTTTCTTCGGTCACAGAAGCGACTTGGATCGATTGATTGTACGGTTTCCAGTTCAGCTGTAAGCGTTTTCCGCCGACACACACAGGTCTTTCACCGGGGAATGCCTCATACGACATTGGCGAGTAAGCCGTACCGGAGTCAGCCGCTGTCAGTTCAAGCGGTTGTGTCAGGTAGTGCCTGCCTTCTCGCAACAAGACTTTAACCGAATCATGAGGGTTCTGTTTCAAGTGTTCCCGGACGGCCTGCTGGGCTCTGTGCAGAGTCGCAAAAGGTTTTTGAGAACTGCCCGGGTTCGTATCATCTCCATCGGGCGCCACAATCAATTCATACGCCATTGCCGTAGAAACCATCGTAATCAACGCCACAACCAACAACAAATACTTCATCCCACATCCTCTCATTGTTTACATAAACTCACTATATAGGGGGCCTCTAACAATTCATGTCATTTTAGCACACCTTATCTTTTCCGATGCAGAAAATCAACATTGTTTCCTTCGCATCGGTCAGCAAGTCAAAGGTGTTTTGTGAGTTTTGGGCATCGTTTCAAGGTTTCGTTAAGTAACTCTTCTCGGTCCGGAATTAAAAAATGCACTTCTGTGTGAGTTGGAGGTATTTCTGTAAGATGTTTCATAAAAAGACTTTAAAGCTTGCACGATTCGACAAATGAATACTTCAGGAAATAAAATATTAAAAAATCAAAGTTTTTGTGCAACAAAATGCTTTTGCGTGACATATACTATATGGAAAGACACGAACAAACCTGAACGTTCAAGGAAGAAACTTATGGGCCCGGAACTTGAAAAGGCAGTACATGAGTTGGCATTGCGTATGCGGATGATCCGTGCGATCCAGGAAGACGCCGCCCCGGCGGGCGCGCTGACCGAACGCGAATCGCTGATAATGCACCTGCTGGACGAGCGCGGTCAGATGACCGTTACGCAGATCGCTGAGGCTTGGCCGAATGTCAGCGAGAGTACGATCTCTATGACAATTACAAAACTCTGGCGGGAACTTGGCCTGGTCTCCAAGACGATCAGCCCGGAAAATCAGCGGATCACGATCGTTGAGTTGACGGACAAGGGCAGAACCGAACTGGAGACGATCTTCAAGCAGCGAAGTCAGCGGATCAAGGCGCTCTTTGACTCGATCGATATGACGGATGAAGAAAAGCAGGTGCTGATCAGCATCTGCCAGCGCGGCGTGAAGGTGCTGGATCAGTACCTCCGTCCTGCCGCCGTACCGAAAAAGAAATAATCGCTCATGAGCAGTTAAGTACTTTCCGATGTACGGCACCTTTGACAAACAAGGGAAAAAACGCTGACGTGTGAGAAAAGGCAAAAGCCGATTCCACTGCCAGAGAAAGGAGACTTGACATGCGTATTTATAAACAATTTGTTTTTGTTACAGGGATGATATTGTTGGGTTCGCTGCTTGCGGCACCTGCGATGGCACGCAACAGTCGAGCGGAATATAATTCAGAATCCAGGGGGCGGTCACAAGCCAAATCTGCTCCTAAAGCAGCGCAATCAACTCGCCCCTCATCGCCGCCGAGAGCGCCACGGTCCGCACCGCCCCCCCAACCGCGACAATCAGCCAGGCAGTCCCCACCGCAGCGATCAACACCTGCGCAATCGAGGCCGTCTCGCTCATCTTCGTCTCGAACCGTCCAGCTGCGGCCATCGACGCCGACCCCCGCATCGCCACCGGCGCGAACATCATCACGGTCTTCAAGCGGGCGGTCTGGCAGGCCAACCGCTCCAGCATCTGCAAAACCAGTACCGACCCGACCCGCTCCCACTCCTTCAACCCGCAGCAGAGCAACCCGGCCGCGACCGGTGAACCGCACCATCGAAGTGACCGCCACTCGTCCCCGAACATCTTCGGCCCAAACGAGACCCTCCTCGACCACGGGCAAAAGCACTTCCAGCCGTGCGTCCAGAACCATCGTGCCGGGTACTGCCCCGACATCGGCGACCGGACGTCAGCGTCAGGTTGTAAAAACAACCCCCTCCTCCCGTGTTGCTGACAAGATCGAACCGCGTGCGACAACACAGAAGAGAACGGCAACCGCCTCGCGTTCGTCAACGGCCAAGACCTCCGATACGACATTTGAGGTGCGTGGGCGTGCATCAGGCCGAAAAACGGACAGGGCGACTCAATCAAATGCTGCGAGCACCCAGGCCCGCGCCTCACGTGCGAAAGTCATCGAGGTTGATAAAGCGACAGGACGCAGCCGCATTAAAAGGGTTACATCCGATGGTGCCCCGGAAACCTCGTCGGCTTCACGCGTTGTTGAGCGAAAGACGGCGCGACGCTCCGCATCCAGCCGCACCGGATCAACTCGGGGCGGCAGTAAAGAAACGGTTGTTGCATCCGTTGAGACCACACCCGACACCAGGTCAAAATTGCGGAGTCCGCGTGCCACGACCCTCCGAAATACGAATACAACCGTTGCGGCAACCAGTGAACGGGGTCATCGCCGATCACGTCGAAGCGATGAGCCGGCGATTGTTATCAACGGCGACAACAATGTTGTCGTGCAGGGTGATGTAACAACGTCGAACACGCGGCCGCATATTTCAACACGGCGGCTGTGTCACGATATCAGCTACGTTCACTATCACGATCGCTGGGAAAGCCACAGCGGCTTTTACTTCTCTTTTGCTTGGTCCAGCTCCAGCTGCGGCCGTGTGGCCTATCTGCCGTACCGGTACCAGCACTCGTGGTGCCACTATCCTGTGTATTACGGATATCCTTACTATTATGGCCTGTCGTATTATTATCCGCGCTATCATCGCAAGTACATCTATGTCAGCATCGGCGGATACTGGCCAAGCTGGTATCGCTATCGTCGGTACTACTGGTACGGTTGTCATCCGTATTACTGGTACGGTGCTTATGTGATTACCGAGCCGTATCAGAATGTTACCTATAATACCTACAACTACTACAATGACGGGGCTTCGCAAACCTATTATACGCCGGGTGGCGGATCGGACTCGCCAGCGGACGAGCCGGAATTTGAATCGATCTCCGATCTGTGCTTTGCACATGCGGTGGAGTTGTTCGAAGCACAAAACTACGACGATGCTCTTTTACAGTTTCGTGAGGCGATTTCCCTGTCGCCAGATGACATTGTGCTGCCGTTTACTTACAGTCAGGCCCTGTTTGCCAATGGTGATTATGCCCATGCGGCCGGCGTGCTGCGTGAGGCGATCGCACAGATTCCCGAAGATGAACTGACGGTTTACTATCCGCGCGGTTTGTACAAAGATGAAACGATTCTGACCAAGCAGATTGAGCAGTTAGAAGCTGCTGTTGACGAAGAACCATTCGATTCAGATTATCAACTCCTGCTGGGGTATCAGTACCTGGGCATCGGAGAACTGGATAAAGCGCATCAGCCATTGACCGAAGCGGCCAGGAGTACAGCCAATGTGATAACCGCGGGCAAACTGCTGGACCTGGCGGCAAAACTCGAAACCGAAAGCACGGATTAGCTGGATCGCGGTATTCTCGTTTATCGGGCCTTGTACAGAGGTTATTTGCTGAATTTAATGGCAAGTATGATTTTTCAGGTTATCTGGTTCGGCGTTCACGTCGATATATCCGATGCGAAGTGTTAGTGTTATTATTGAATCGATAAAACGATGCCATTAGCGTACTTAAGACAAAACCCGATTCCCGGCTTTGGCGGCGACGCAGCAACAGAGTCTGCGGGAAAGCGGTCTGGAAAGAAAAAACTGTCCAAGAGCAAGCTCTCGCTGCTGCTGGGCAGCAACCTGATCGTTTGGGTAATTTTTGCCGTCTCGATAATGGATATCAAGGTTTTTTCGATGCATGGGGCATCGATGCCCCGGCTTCCCCAAAAACTGGCCGTAAGCGGTATTGTCTATAACGAAACAAGCCCTTCGGCGATTATCTCAAAACAGGTGTACGACGTGGGGGACGTGGTGGACGGGTACACCATCAACCGGATCACACGGACCGAAGTGGAATTCCAAAAGGGTGAGGAAAAAATCCTCCGGCAGGTACGCTAAGAAAACCTGTCGTTTTCGATTCTTTTTTTTCTTCGTTTCCAATTTTATCGCGATTCTGCTTCGGCCGAGTCAATGCTTCACAGGGCTAACTGCCGCAGGGATAACTTGTTAGCTTTCATCCTGCGACGGCAGGGTCCAGCAGCGCACATTTTTTTAGAATGCCCCGGAAGTTTGGCTTATTAATTTCTTGATTTTTAGCCGATATTATGGTACAGTTTAAAATGCGGGTTGACCCCTGCGATGTTCGTGACAGAGGCCGACATGGGAAGAACCGATAAAGTTCCCTTGGGAAGCCAGGCCGGTCTGGATCGGGCATGCCTGCATTGACAGGACGCCCGGACAGCCGCAACGGTTGCCCACCTTAAAATACGGGGTTTCTTTCCTGTGCCTGCTGCACGACACCTGCGGAGGTATACCTAATACATAAAGGCCTGTTATTACAGGCCTTTTTTTGTGCGCCATGACAGTTTATGATTGCTTACGAAACCAGCATGGCTTCGGCGACCTGTCCGGCCCTGCTATCATCAAACAACCGCCGCACCAGTTCAATCGAAAATTCCAGTGCCGTGCCCGGTCCCTGGCTGGTAATGCAGTTGCCGTCAACCACTACCCGCTGCTTCGCTTTGGATGTATCGGGAAGTTGATCGGCCATCGTTGGATAACAGGTTGCTTGCCTGTCGTCCAGCAGGCCATGCGGGGTCAACACCACCGCCGGCGACGCACACACTGCCGCATACAGACGCCCGGCTTGTTTTTGCGATTGTAGCATTTCGATCAGTTGTTTGCAGTCCCGCAGATGTTCGGCCCCGCCCAGGCCGCCGGGCAAGACGATCAAATCGAAGGTCTTGTTTTTGCAATCGGCAATCACGCAGTCGGCGACGAGTTTAACGCCGCGCGAGGCCTTTATCTGTAACGTCCCGACGGAGGCGACCGTTACCTGCGTACCGGCTCGACGCAGCACGTCGATGATGGTGACTGCTTCAAGTTCTTCAGTACCGTCGGCGATGGCCACGAGTGCTGTTTTGGTCATTATGCGGCTCCTGTCAAAATCAAAAATTTGCTTTTGAGTTTTGCCAAGTATGAACCACAAGAAGCGTTTTTTCAAGGATCTTCTCTCGTATGCTCAGATGTACCTCTGTCGTGGTGATCGATCGATAGTTATACTCGGCCCCCCTGCCCCCCCCCCTTTACTGGTTCCGTCCCGGCTCAGGATGCTGCGCGGTGCTGTTTTTTAGACGCGAGTCGCTCCTTGAAACGGGACAGAAATGAGTGTTTTAGGATCAGTGCGGGCAGCCGCATTGACTGTTTTCGCGGCTGCGTGTGACCGCGTGATTTGCCTGTTTGTTTCATGATCAGCCCTCTTGAATGGAAGTCTTCTGTCGTTTTTTGTCCACCCGCTTGTATCTGACGAATTCTGACATAGTGTTTCTACGCAAAGAAACATACTTTGTTCGTCCCCAAATCTGCCAAAATCCCGGACTTGTCGGAATCGAGGTTTTTTATAACAATCCTGCCGGGTTGTTGCGGTACGGATTTGCGGAAAGGGCTTTTCAATGGGGCCGCAATCGAGTATGATGGGCCCGGAGCCAGAAAACGAACATGAATTTTCACCTTAAAAGACGAGGAATTTTTTCGAGATGAGATTAATGGAACTGATCGAGCTGGATGAGCAGATGAACGACAATCCCTCAGATCAAAATAACCATAACCACGAATACAATTTGCCTGATGAAATCGGGATTTTGCCGATCCGAAGTGCCGTGGCATATCCGGGCACGGTGATGCCGCTGGCGGTCGGCCGCCAGCGCAGTAAACGGCTGATCGAGGATATTACGCCGCAGGATACGATCTTTGGCCTGCTGGCTCAGAAAAATCCCGATGTGGAAAACCCCGGCGCCAAAGACCTGTACACCGTCGGCACCGCCGCATCCGTTTTGAAGGTGATTCGGATGCCGCAGGGTTCGATCAATGTCGTCGTGCATGGGATCACCCGTTTTAAGGTTATTCGCTTTACGGGGACCAAGCCGTATCTAAAGGCGCGTATCAAACCGCTGCCGGTACGGGTGCGCAACACCAAAAAGCTGCAGGCCCTGGTAGTGAATGTGCGTAATACCGCCAACCACGTGATCTCGCTGAGTGCCAATGTGCCGGAAGAGGCGGCCCTGCTGCTGGAGAATATTCAGGACCCGTCGGCGCTGGCGGATTTTCTGGCGGCGACATTGAATATTTCGATGGAAGAAAAACAGGCGCTGCTGGAAGAGCCGGACGCCTATAAACGGCTGGAGTCGATCTCGCTGGCGCTGGCCAGTCAGTTGGAAGTGCTGGAACTGAGTCATAAAATACAGGGCCAGGTTCGTGAGTCCATCGACAAGACTCAGCGGGAGTATTACCTGCAGGAAGAACTCAAGGCCATTCAGGCCGAATTGGGACAGGAAGACCGGCGGACCGAGGAACTTCGGGAACTGCATGAGAAGATCAGAAAGGCCGGGATGCCCGAAGCGGTTCAGACTGAGGCGTTTCGCGAACTGGACCGCCTGGCAAAGACCCCGATGGCGTCGCCGGACTATGGCGTTATCCGTACCTACCTGGACTGGATATGTGAATTGCCGTGGGCGATTGAGACCGAGGACCGCATTGCGATTGATAAGGCCCGGCGGATTTTGAATCAGGACCATTACGGGCTGAATAAGATCAAGCGGCGGATTTTGGAGTTTCTGGCTGTTCGAAAACTGAATCCGGGCGGCAAAAGCCCCATTTTATGCTTTACGGGACCTCCCGGCGTTGGCAAGACGAGTCTGGGTAAGTCGATCGCGCGGGCGACAGGGCGAAAGTTTGTGCGGATCTCGCTGGGCGGGATTCGGGACGAAGCGGATATTCGCGGGCACCGGCGCACCTATATCGGGGCGTTGCCGGGGCGGATATTGCAGGAACTTCGCAAATGCGGTTCGAAGAATCCGGTGTTTATGCTGGACGAGATGGACAAGATCGGGCAGGACTTTCGCGGCGATCCGGCCTCGGCGCTGCTGGAGGTGCTCGACCCGGAGCAAAACAACTCGTTTACCGATCATTATCTCGATCAGCCGTTTGATTTGTCGGATGTGATGTTTATCGGGACGGCGAATTATACCGAGCCGATCCCGCCGGCGTTGATGGACCGGATGGAGGTGTTGCGGCTGCCGGGTTATACGCAAAATGAAAAGCTGCATATTGCAAAGAAGTATCTGATCGGTCGGCAGCTGAAAGAGCACGGTCTGAGTGAGAGCCGGCTGACGATCAAGGATGAAGCGGTCCTGTTGATCATTGACAGTTATACACGAGAGGCGGGTGTGCGGAATCTGGAACGGACGATCGGTTCGATCTGCCGGTATATCGCGACGCAGATCGCAGAAGGAAAGCGGCGGCGGGCAACGATCCGCCCCGGTAACTTAGCGGAGATTTTGGGGCCGAAGAAGTTTGAGTCGGAGATTTCGATGCGAACGGCAACGCCCGGCGTGGTAACCGGGCTGGCGTGGACACCGGTTGGCGGGGAGATTCTGTTTGTTGAGGCTGCGAAGATGCAAGGCAAAGGGCAGTTGCTGCTGACCGGACAGATCGGCGATGTGATGAAAGAAAGCGCACAGGCGGCGTTTTCGGTGGTTCGCTCCAATGCGAAACAGCTGAAGCTGGACGCGGGAATGTTTGCCAAGCATGATTTTCATGTGCATGTGCCCGCCGGAGCGGTGCCCAAAGACGGCCCCAGTGCGGGGGTGGCGATGTTTACGGCGTTGGTATCGCTGCTGACGAATGAGTCGGTGCGGCCGGACGTGGCGATGACCGGGGAGATTACGCTCAAAGGGCTTGTGCTGCCGATTGGGGGGCTGAAGGAGAAGGTGTTGGCGGCCAAGCAGGCGGGAATTTCGATCGTGGTGGTGCCGCAGCGGAATATGAAGGATGTGGAAGAGTTGCCGGCCGAGGCCCGGCGGGGGATGAAGTTTGTGTATGTCAGCAAAGCTCGTGAGGTGCTGAAAACCGCGTTGGTGGCGGAGAGCAAACGCCGAAAATAGGCCGCGGACCGCGTTTCGTTTTGAATAACGACCTTTTTAGGGCCGAACGGCAATAAAATTGCTTTTGCGGGCAAAAATCTGTTGACAGGGCGGGTGGGATTTAGTCTAATCTCCGCTTTGTGATTGGGGCCGTAGCTCAATTGGTTAGAGCATCGGACTGTCGATCCGAAGGTTGAGGGTTCGAGTCCCTTCGGCCTCGCTCCATAAAGCCTTGTAAGTCAACAGCTTACAGGGCTTTCTTTTTGGAGTCATCGACTCGAAAACCACTACTGCAACAGATTTGCAACAGAATTGAGTTACAGATCATGCGATTCTCAAGCGATGGTGACAGCTTTTTCTTAGCAATTCCTGACTAACCTCGTGGGTCACCGCTTTCCTGGCACGGGACATCAAATCATCCGCACTGGCCAGATAAAACTTGTGCGTCGTCTCGAAGTTAGCATGTCCGGCCAGCGTCATCACATCATACTCACTAAGCCCCTGCCGGAACCAACTGGTAATCGCCGTCCTGCGTATATCGTGGAATGTCCTTTTTTCCACCTTGGCCAGCGTCAGTATCTTGCCGAACTGCCGTGTAAAGTTGTTAATCACGCTGTTTCGGGCACTGGAAAGCGTCCACTTCCCCTTTTGGCGGGTCCGTTGAATGAAGTCGTAACGAGCCGGAGGAATCATTACATAGGGGTAATCATCCGGTCTGCGATGCTTCAACTCCGTCAAGAGCCGCTTGACATCGTCCCTCAGCGGCAAGCTGCGATGATCGCTGTCCTTAATCTGCCATTGCCAGGTGCCCTCGGTATCCTCTTTGGGGTTGACCTCTATCGTCATCCCCTCAAAGTCAACATCATCCCAAACCAGATTCAGCAATTCACTTTTCCGCATTCCGGTCGTAATGGCCAGTGTAATCAGCAGGTCCCATTCAAGGATGTCCTCACACTGAAATCCAGACGCCGCTTTAATCAGGGCCTCAATATCCTCGTCGGTGTATATCTTAATGCGTTTCTTGGGAACCTTCGGCGGCTTGACATACAGAATCGGATTTTCCTCAAGCTGCTTTCGCTGAACGGCCAGCGTAAAGAATCGTTTAATCTCTCTAAGCTTTTTAGACACCGTTGCGGGACTTTCGCCCCTGTCCAGACAGGTTTGCCGATAGTACTCCCCATGAGACTGCTGAACTTTTTTACAGTCCATGTTGCCGACGATGCTGATAAAAGAGCCCATGGCCTGTCGGTATTCGGTTTGGGTGCTTTCCCGGATTTGGTCACCGGTTCTTGCTAAGCTGTCTTTCACAAACTCTTTTAATGTCAAAGAACCCGGTTCTACCTGTCCCATCCGTAAATGCCGCTCGAATGTCGCCCGCTGCCGTTCGGCTTTTCGGCTGTCGCAATGACCTAATGACTTTTGCCGCCGTTTTCCGTTCTCGTCGCTATAGAGCAGGTAATAGGTAAAACCGCTGCCGTCATAAGACGGCCTTTCCCAGAGTGTAACCAGCTTTTTCGCTTTCATAGCGTCATCCCTTTCCGACTCATAACGCTGGTTAGACTCGGATTAACCTGGCCGTTATTATACCGGATTTTCTGCGTTTTTGCCACTATTAATCC
>JBDLJN010000006.1:0-38769 GCA_039714335.1 Planctomycetota bacterium | reverse complement strand
TCGGCGATGGCGATGTAGGGACTCAGAACCCCGGCGGGTTAAAAGAAAACCACGAACGGACACGGAAACACACGAATTGTTTAGATGGTTGTCAGTAGTTTTGCAGGATGATTACTCTCCCGTTGCCTTGAACTTGCTGAGCATCTCGTTGATCAATTCTGCGGGTGTTTCGTTATCCTTCAGGCCCACAAACGCGATTTCTGGTCGTCGTCCTCCGGCCCCACTACTGCCCATGCTTCCGGTTCCCGGTGTGTATATCCCCAGCGTTGAGATCCCCAGGATTCGCTCAATGATATATTGGCTCATTTCCACATCTGTTATCTTGTGATAGGGTACTGAATGTACGACTCTGTGGAGGATCCCACCACGAAAGATGCACCGGTGATTGGTAATCGTATATACATAGGTGCGCCGGAGGTACATAAAGTAAATATGGGCGAGGATTAGGGATGCAAACCCTATAACCACAGCTACTGTCAGGGCAGTGAATGAAAATTCATGGTCTGTATCCGTTCGGAATTCATGGATAACAGTAAAGGCCAGCGACAGTCCATATCCGACTCCCCCTCCAAAAAGCCCCAGCCATATACTTCTTGAAAAGAACCAGATTACCAGCAGTTTCTTGTCTGGCTGGACCTCAAGGAGTATCTCTTCGCTTTCCTGGAGTTTCATTTTGACCATCCTTTCCATTTTTTTAAAAACATCCTTATTGGGAAACTTTCTTTAAGACATAATATGCAGGCTCCATCCCGCGGATAGTAACATCCCCGCTCAGCCATGGGAAAAACAGGTGCATTTCACCATCGATTGTTTTTATATAATACTGAGCTTTTGTTTGTCCGTCAGCAGTGTATATCCACTCTTTGGTCCATATAAAGGACTTTGAGGTTCTGCCGTTTTCTTTAAACTCAATCTCTTTTAGGAAAAGATCACCCGCCCATCTTTTCGTCCCAGCTTGAAACTCATTAACCTCATTAACAAAATCAACACTTCGCCATGTCCCTATAAGCTGAGGATCGGTTTCGAAATCACTGATGACCGCAGAATCTTGAACAGGTTTGGGCATTATATTGCCCATAACAGCATCCGTTCCAAGACTACCGCAGAGCAATGCCATGATAAGTACCTTGGAAACTATCTCAGCCAAAATCAAACTGAGTACGAATGTTATGACTGCTTTTGCACCTTTAACATTGCAGGACACTGCGTAGGCCTTATACATCAATGCTACCATCCAGATGATCATCAAAACGGCAATTGTCACGGCGACAAAAAAGACAACTGCGTCCGCAGTCATAGCAGCTTCTATACTACTTTGGCTGAGCTTTGACATCAAATATTCGATAAATCTTCGATTTGCATCGGGCAGCATTACCAGTGCGGTTATTAATGTTGGCCACCGTGACAACGCTTGAGTGCCAAGAATATCAATAAATCGCCATTGTGACTGTGAAACAATTAAGGCCGAAAAAAACAAAAACAAAACCATACACAACCAATCAATCAGACTTTCTGCAAAGAACAACCACGTAGGCGCTTCAAGGCCGCTATGGACATCGAGAACTCCATCAAAATGCGTATTGGAAAGTGAGCCAATATATGCAGCCATTAAAATGATGACCAAACCTAAAAATAATGCTTGAAAGCCAGCGATCGTCCTAAACGGATTGAATAAATATTGACTCACAGATACGCTGGATTGAGTCGTCGAGTTATCTGAATTTTCAATCATGGTTTTCCCTTTCCATTATTTGTATCCGGATTTTCTGCAATCTTAACACGTTCTATTATCTCATCTAAGCGATTGCGAACTGTGGGATAACTTAATCCAAGTAACTTTGCCATTTCCTTTAACGACCCGCTTGCTTTCATGAAATCCACTATAAAAGACTGATCATCAGGTCGTAAACTGGCTAATGGCGGTAATTCATATTGCCCTTGAATTTCTGTGTCGCATCCCTCACAGAGAAGACTTTTTACTTTCAACCTGCAATTACATGCTGGACATATTGTTGGTAGGTGCTTCATAAATCCTCCTGTCTCTCTAAAAATCTTCAAAAATAACACTCTTTTACTCAACAATATTAAGTCGTATATTAATAATGTCAATAAGCAATTTAATATTTTTCAGTTTTTTTAATAACTCCTTTGGGACTTCAATAGTTAGAAAAACCTCATTTTCCCCGTTCACAAAATCTGGGATTTTGTAGGTTTGGGCTGAATGCTGAAGGCTGTTGTCGGTTTGAAAAAAAACAGGCCAAATGATGAATGATAAGTTCCCGAAATCCACCCCATTCACCCCTTTTATTTAACAATTGAGGGGGTTATTGGGGTGGATGGGGCGAGTTGATGAAAAAATGGGACAATGGTAAGTCCTTTAATATGGTAGCATTAGGCGCAGAAAAAAAGCCGATGACAACGGATGTCACCGGCTTAGATCGTCAGTGGGCCGGGCTGGATTCGAACCAGCGAAGACTCACGCCAATGGGTTTACAGCCCATCCCCTTTAGCCACTCGGGCACCGACCCTGACAAAAACTTGGATTGTACAGACCCCAAACCTTAATTCAACAAAAAAATCCCATTTTTCGCAAAAAACGGGTCTTTCTTACTGAAAAAACGACAAAACAATAAAAAAACAGCGGCCCGTCATAAGAAGAGCCGCTGTTTAGTTTCTCATGAAATCCGGATTACCACTTTCCGGTTTTTCGCATTTCAGCAACCGGATGCATTTTCAGACAGGCCTCGGTCTGCTCAAGTTTTTCATCCGGCAATTCATACGGTATCAGTTTGCCGGACATATACGCATCGTAACCGGTCAGGTCCATCAGGCCGTGGCCGCTGTAATTCATCAGAATGACTTTTTCCTTGCCTTCTTCCTTGGCCTTGTTGGCTTCCTGGATCGCACAGGCTACCGCGTGGCTGGTCTCCGGAGCACAAATGAAGCCCTCGGTGCGAGCCCATGTCAGTGCGGCCTCATAACACTCCACCTGATCGATCGCACGCGGCGTATGAAGGCCTTCGATCACACACTGGCTGACCAGCGGAGCCATCCCATGATAACGCAATCCGCCGGCGTGAATGGGCGGCGGAACAAAATCATGGCCCAAACTGTGCATCGGCAGCATCGGCGTCATACAGGCGGTATCGCCGTGATCATAGGCGAACGGCGCCCGCGTTAGTGTTGGGCAGGCGGTCGGCTCTGTGGGGATGATCTCAATGTCGGCACCGTTGATCTTATCCGCGGTGAACGGGAACGCCAGACCGGCAAAGTTACTGCCGCCGCCGGCACAACCGATAATGACATCCGGCTTGTCGATGCCGACACTTTTTAACTGTGCCTTGGCCTCCTGACCGATGATCGTCTGGTGCAGCATCACATGATTCAAAACGCTGCCCAGCGAATAACGGGTTTTCCCGCTTTCGTCGGTAACGGCCTGTTCAATGGCCTCAGAGATTGCAATGCCCAAGCTTCCCGGGGTATCGGGAAACTTCTCAAGAATCGTACGTCCGGCATTTGTTTCGGTGCTCGGGCTGGCCACGCAATTGCCGTCCCAGACCTGCATCATCAGCTTACGGAATGGTTTCTGGTCAAAACTGATGCGAACCATAAACACCTTGCATTCCAAACCAATAAGTTTACAGGCAAACGACAACGCCGAACCCCACTGGCCGGCTCCGGTTTCAGTGGTTAACCGTTCGATGCCGAACTGCTTATTATACCACGCCTGCGCGACCGCCGTATTGGGTTTGTGGCTGCCGGGCGGGCTGGTGCTTTCGTCCTTGTAGTAAATCTTCGCCGGCGTATCCAGATAGCGTTCCAGGTAAACCGCCCTTCTCAAGGGAGCGGGCCGCCAGCGGTACAGGATATCCAAAATCTCATCGGGAATGTCGATCCAGCGTTCAGTACTGACTTCCTGCTCGATCAGGTTCATTGGAAATACCGGCGCCAACATCTCCGGTCCGATCGGTGTTCCGTCCGGGGTCACCGGCGGCAGCGGCGGGTTGGGCAGATCCGCAGCCAGATTATACCATTGACGGGGAATGTCTTTTTCATCCAGTAGGATTTTTCGATTCATCTTTTTCTCCTGTATTCAAATAGTGTTTACTGATGGAGTGGTCCTGTTTCAAAATTTTTGCACCACGGGTTATTTTGCATAAACTGATGCCCAGTTCTTTGGCGATCTGACGCTGTGAAACCCCTTTTTTAAGCCGCCGCATCAGTTCCCAGCGGAGAGACAGGTCCCGGCACTCCGAGGGGGTCAGCATTTCGGTCAGAAACTCCTGCATCTGATCCGGTTCACTGATATTGCACAATACCGCACAAATATCGGCTAAGCTAAGCTGCAAACCTAATGTGTCGTTTCTGGACATAGAAGCATCATAAGGAATAAAAGTGAAATTGTAAAGCTAAAAACTAATAAACTAATGAAAACTCACTGCTTTCGGATCAGTGGCTTTGGGTCTTCAGGATTTTTGATGATCTGTTTAAGGAAGCGATTGAGAACGGTTTTTTCGAGTCTTTTCAGGGCTTTCTGTGTATCGTCCGGCAATGGTATCTGGCCGCCGGCATAGGTGGGGTGTCCGCCGCCGGTACCCTTTCGCGCAACAATGTGGTGAATGACTTTGTCCGCGCGGGTATCCGGGTCATAAGTCCGCAATGAAATCAGCATTTTTTGTCGAAAATACCCAAAGACCATGACCCAGTTTGTCGCATCATCCCGCAGCAGCATATCCGCAACCTCGGCGATCATATTAGGGGTCTCAATCAAGCCAAGATTTGTCACAATCGCATTACTGTAAACAACTGCATTGCTCAAGCTGTCGGCAAGCATCTGGTAATAGTCCCTGCTGACCTTACCACGTTGAATCTGGCTGAGCATCCGCTTGTTGACCAGCGGATACAACTCAATAAACGTCTCGGTATCGGCCTTCGTGCTGTCCCGGCCAAGGTCCTGCGTATCCGAGCGGATGGCGTAAAGCAACGCCGTCGCCAGCGGCATTTCAACCTGGATTCCGGCGCCGGTCAGATATTCGTAAAGGATCGTTGCTGTTGCACCGTATTTACTGCGAATATCGGTAAAACGGCAGTGCCGTGTTTGCTGACGGCATATGTGGTGATCGATCACGATATCCGGTTCGATCTGTTCGGGGAGTGAATTGTTTCCGGTGCCCGGTTGGGTGTCAACCATCGCAAACAGTTCAAACTGCGCCATATCGATTGGGTTGAGCGGCCGCAAGTTCAGATTCAGATATTTGACCAACGCGCGATTTTCAGCACGCTCCACCGTTCCGCCATGGGCAATCGAGCATTGGACATTGGCCAGGGTATTCGCCAACCGCCGCAGGGCAACCGCAGAAGCAATGGCATCCGGATCGGGATTGTCCTGCAGAACGATCAGCATGGTTTGATGATCGTTGAAAATCTCTCGCAGTTGTTGCAGCTTGTTGTCTGTTTGCGTCATCTGTTTTCCGAATTTCCTTGTCCAGCTTATTTAATGGCCGCTTTTACACAGTGATACAGCAACCGTCCATTTTCATCGTAGAATCCAAAGCCAAGTCCTGCCGCTTTGCCCTTCTCAGGAGGCATCAGCGAAACCATCAAAAAACCACCCGATTAATCAATCCTTTTTCCAAAATACTACTCCATCGTGTTTTTAACCATGATCGGCTTGTTGTCCTTCCATTCGTAAACTTCAATATGTCCGTCCGTTCGGATGCGCAGAAAATTGGTACGCAGTCCGACCCAGCAGCCGCTGTTGCAATACCAATCCTGAAAGAGACCGGCCCTGTGTGTGTGGCCTGTCACAAGATAATCGTAGCCCTCTTTGAGTTTATTATTATGGTACAAAGACAGGATGCCTTTAATCTTAGCCGGATCCTGAGCGGGCGTCAATGACTCTGCCATGCTGTGGCGTTTCTCATGCCGCTCGCTTTTTTCGAACAGGTTGACGGAATTGTTCCAAATCCACATAAAGCTGCGGCTGACTTTCAGCAGTGTTTTTTCCGTAAAGCCCCCCGCCGACAGCAGCGGCGAACCCTTGCGGTCTTCGAGAATGCCGCCAAGGATGGCCAGGATGCGGCCCCATCGCGGCGTACCGTCACGGTTGAACGGATCCAGTTCGTGGCCGTGCATGAATTTGAAGCGTTTGCCGCCGATGACACGCTCGAACGGGCCGGACATGCGTTCAAAGAATGGGTGCGCCAGCAGGTTCGTACCGATCAGGTGTTCAAAATCAGCGTCATGGTTGCCCACCACATAGACGGCACTGAGTTTGGCAAGCCGGTCGATCAGGGGTATACGATGAACCAGCACCCTGCCGATATTCGATTGCCAGAATTCGAATAAATCGCCAAGCACAAACAGTTCCGTACCGCAGCCCTCAACATAATCCAGAAACAGATCAAACTTACGGGCCTTGCTGTCCACGGAAAAATTATCCCGCGGGCCGCCATCACCAATATGCAGATCGCTGACAACAATGATATCTTTTCCGGCAGACACTGAAAATCGTCCCTTTCATTCAGTTTGGATCTTCATTTATCATACCCTTTTGTGCACTTGATGTAAAGTCCTTGATTTTGACTAATACAGCCATCCATGGTATAATGGATTTTAATGACAGCTGTTTAGATGGGATGATCATCATGCTTGTTGGACTGCTGACGGTCACAATTCATTTACATGGAATCGATTCGCTCAAGGGCAAGCGGAAAATCGTCAAGAGCCTGGTCGAGCGGCTGCGGAGTCGGTTTAACGCCTCTGTGGCAGAGGTCGCTGCCCACGACAGCAAGCAACTGGCCTTTGTCGGAGTGTCGGTGGTGTCCAATGACGGATCGCACCTGGACGAGCAACTCGACAAAATTGTCAATTTCATCGTCAATGACGGCCGATTCTATGTCGGCAAAATTGACCGGGAAACCTTCCCTTCAAACACCGAGATACGTTTCTGAGAAATCTCCTGTTAAGGGTTCAAGAGACCGGGTGTCGTCGAAAGCGATGCTTCAACCTGCCCCGTCAGGGGATGAATATAGACAAATTGCATGGGTGCCCCATCTACCCTGCAGGGTTGATCAGGTGTCCCTTCGATCCTCAGCCAACCATTACCATCAGTCGTATCATAGTCCAGCATTCCACCGACAATGTGGCGGAGTCTTTGGGTTCTGTCATGGTTCAATTCCTCATAGGCAATGGGCCTGTCCGTAAACACTCGTTTTAATGCTGTTTCCCCGGCCGGATCCGTCATAAAGTCTAATTCAAACCGGATCGAGTTCACAAATATAAACTTGTCGGGTTTTCCATCGACCAGTGGGACGTAAGCCAACTTCAGTTGGTCCTGTTGACCATCGGCGACGATCTTCTCTTCGGTCAGGTTCCATTGAATTTGATCGAACCCATCAATATAAACATAGCAGGGCCCGGTGAAATCAATGCCGTCTTTTTCCTCCGATGCATTCGGATCGGGGACATGGCTGTTATTCCACTGGATTTCTCCCGGTCCTTTAGCCACGATCTCGTCATCCGTCCGGCTGTAAGCAATTTCCTTACAGGACAGTTCGATTGTCGAGATGGCCTGTTCGCCTTTGAGCCGTTGGGACTGGGCGTACACTTTTCCTTCTGTCAGTGTAACACGGCTGACGTCTGTTTTGCTCTCTGCATTTTCATCGAGAAATACCGTTAATTTGTCGCTATGAAAATTATCCAGCTGAACAAATTCCGGCAGCTGAGAGCGGCGTGTCGCCAAAACATTTTCATTAAATACGACCTGCCTGATCGTGTGCGATTCGTCCGGAATAAACTGCACATTTTTATCCGCCGTAATCGTCACCGGTATCCGCGGTTTGTCCGTCATGGTGTTTGGATCCGCTGGCAGGTGGAATGTAAAGCGAACCGGACCATGCGCCAGGCCGGATCCTGCTGTATAATCGTAGTCTATTTTCCGGGCATCAAACTTTGCCGGCTGTGTACTTTTCGAATCTGATTCCATGATTACATCACGCGCCGCCGGATCTACATCCGGCATCGCGGTTTCTGCGGCATCTGATTGACCGGCCAGATTTGCCGTATGCACGGCGGGCGACAGAACAGGGCCATCAGGTTGGGCATACCGTACATCCGCAGTTCCATTAAAGATCGTGTTGGTTATTTCAGTACCAGCTTTATCCTGCATCGGTTTCAAAATGATCCCACCGTCACATGTAACGACCACCTCGTTTCCTGACCCGGAGGGTACCGGGGTTTCTGCGGATGTCTTTGATCCCGACGGCGATTTTTCCGTTTTTTCAGCTTTTTGTACGACAGGTTCCGGCGACTCATCAGTCGCAGCGCTGTCACCCAGCTTTGAGAACAAAATATTCTGGATATTGATCTGCTCGGCCCCGGTTACAACAAGTTCATCGCCATACTCGATTTTAACATTATCCTCAAGAATACATTGATAATACTCTGACGGCGGCGCCTCGTCTGCTTGAGAGTCCTCAACGTCTTTGGATGCCAAAAATGTCGTTCCTCCAGCCAATGGGCTTTGGTCTTTTGTGTCCGCGGCCTGACCGGATTTCGGGACATTTAAAATCCGAAGCACTTCCAAATCCCGAATATGCAAGTAATCGATCCGGCTGTCTGCTGTATCAAAAAACAGGATCAGACCAAAGCCTTCCAGTTCCACCTGATCCGATTGAATACTCACAGGACCATCCGTCGCAAGTTCAGAACGCTCGCTGCTGAATGCAATATCGTCCATTTTGATAAAGGTTTCGCTCATTTTGCCGCCCGGCTCGGGGGTAATATGAATTTTGACGTTCCCGTCGAGTTGAGCATCTTTTGGAGCGGCTCTCGAACCGCCCGATTCCACTTGAAATATCCCTTTATCCGATTCGATCCGGCACTTAAAATCCGTTTCATAAAAGATGATATACGGTTCTTCAACCTGCCAGCGGGATGTTCCCGCACCAGGATTCAGCAGTTCCTTAAAACCAAGTACATGCTGGATCTCGTTGGTTTCCGGATCAAGCACGACATATTGCGCCTCTCCAACATCGCGACCAGCGCTGTCCCCCGCTTGCCGATCCCCGTTCCCGATCTCCGGCATGTCAATATCCTGCACATCGGCCGCGGCGGGTGCTTTCATCGGAGCAGGGTCCATAATGACCGCATAGACAAAAAACATCAGGGCTACAAACGCAACTGCTATAAGACCGATTATTATTTTTCGCATATTGACAATCCGATTAGACAATGATGCCGGCAGATTTACACCAGATACCGCTCCATCAATGCGTCCCATTTATTATTTTGTTTCAGTATGTATTCTATCACTTCGGCCACAGCGCCGTCGCCGCCCTTTCGCTGTGTCACAAAATCAGCATACTTTTTTAATTCATCGTCTGCATCGGCAACGGCCGCACCAAAACCAGCTCTGCGAACGAGGGGAATGTCCATAAGATCATCACCCACACAGGCAGCCTGCTCAGGCGACAATCCCGTTTTATCCAACAACGCCTCGAATGCGTGCAGTTTCTTCAGGCACCCCTGCATAACATGTTCAATGCCAAGATTCTGAGCACGAATTGTTGTGGCCTGTGTTTGGCGCCCGCTGATAATTGCCGTCACATACCCGGCACGCTGCCACATCTTGATCCGGTGACCGTCGATCACGTTAAATCGTTTGCTCTCGGTGCCGTCCGAATGCACGACAATACCACCATCTGTCAGAACACCGTCCACATCCATAATCAACAGTTGTATTTTAGAAATATCTTCGGTTGCCATATACTAACCCACAATCTTAATTGCCACGATATCCTGCACATCGATCAACCCCACCGGCTGATCGTCTGCGTTCACGACCGGCAGTTCATCGATCCGGAACTTATGAAAGATCGCCATCGCCTCTGCGGCCAGGGTGTCTTCGCGCACCCGCTTGCAATTCGGTGTCATCAGTTCCGAGCACTTCACTGCAAACACATCCTGGCCCATCTTGGCCATGGAACGCCTCAGGTCCGCATCGGTAATGATTCCGGCCAGTTTGCCATCGGCATCGGTGACCATCGTTGCCCCGCGGCGTTTCGTGGTCTCATTTTTCGCCAACATCTGCTTAACCGTATCATCAAGCTGCGCCATCGGCAGCGATTCATCGGCTTTAAACCACATTGTCTGGCCAACCGTCAACAGTTTTCGGCCCAGGGCACCCGCCGGATGGAACCGGGCGTAGTCCTCGGCTCCGAATTCACGCCGTTTCATGGTCGTCAATGCCAGCGCATCACCCAGCGCCAGCATACAGGTTGTGGAAACACTCGGCGCAACGCCCAGCGGGCATGCCTCTGTCAGCATTCCCATACACAAAGCGATGTCACTGTGAACAGCCAGACGCGACTGCGGATCGCCGACGACAGACACCAGTTTAATTTCACGCTGCTTAAGCGGCTCGATCAGACGGACAATTTCCTCGCTTTCTCCGCTATGGCTGAGGGCGAGCACAATATCACTGGTCTGAATGCGGCCCAGGTCGCCATGAACGGCCTCCGCCGGATGCAAAAAATGACTCGCCGTTCCCGTGGAGGCAAGCGTCGCGCTGATCTTGCTGCCAACAATGCCCGCCTTGCCCATACCGGAGACAATCACCGATCCCCTGCATTCAAGAAAAAGTTGGACCGCCTGCTCAAAAGCATCCTGCTGCACCAATTGCAGCAACCCCAGAATGGCCTGCCCTTCTGCCTGAATAACGCCCTCTGCGAACGCAAGATCAATCTTTGGTTTCACCATTTTTGCTCCATTAAGTGAGAGAATATCTTTTCCGCTAAAACCGCACAACACTTCCTCTTTCATCAAAGCAGACCACCTTTGGCTGGATCGAAGAGCCATGAGCGTCCGCATAAATACGAATTTCTTTTCCATGGTCCGCTTCGATCTGCACAAGGGCCGAGCGACGCTGGTTCAATAAAAAATTCGCCACATCCGAAGCCGCGGTTAATTCGATACGTCGTATTTCTTTTTTCAAAGCGGCCAGCCGAATCGTTCGCAATATTTCTATCGACTGAGACTCAAAGCTCTTAACAACCCCAACCCCATCACAATGAGGACATTTCAGATAGGTACTTGACTGCAATGATGGGCGCATCCGCTGCCGTGTCAATTCGATCAACCCGAACGCACTCATTCGCAGCGCTCTTGAACGTGCACGATCCGATTTCAGGGCATTGCGAAACTCCTTTTCGATCTCACGTTTGTTGCGATTCTCACGCATGTCAATGAAATCACAAATAATCAGCCCGCCCAGATCACGCAACTTTAATTGACGAACGATTTCTCTGGCCGCCTCCTGATTGATCTTGAAGGCCGTCTGCTCGGCATTTGTTTGCTTGCGATACCGCCCGCTGTTAACATCAATCGCGACCAATGCCTCGGTCTGCTCGATGACAAGCGAACCGCCGCTCTTGAGGTCCACACGCATCGCCTGTATTTTCTGGATCTCTTTTTCGATCTTGTATTTATGAAACAGCGGACTTTTTCCGTCGTAATAATTCGCACGTCGTTTCAATCGCGGCTGCACAATAGACAAAAAGTCCCTGATTTTCCTGGTCACCTGCTCATTATCGCAAAGAATCTTACTGATCGAAGAATCAAAAATATCCCGCACCGTGCGAATCGCCAGATCCGACTCCTGATAAATCTCCGCAGGTGTCTTCTCTGAATCAATGCGTTTACTGATCACGGTCCACAAACGCTTCAAATAAGCGATATCATTCTGCAACTCGCGTTTATTAGCCAGTTGAGCGGCGGTGCGAACGATCAACCCTGTATTGGGCGGAAGCGATATCCCCCCAATGGTCTCACGAAGTTTTTTCCGCTCCTCCTCATCCTCGATTTTCTGCGAAACACCCACCTTGGTCATCCACGGCATCAACACAAGATATTTGCCCGGCAGTGAAATATAGGTGGTCAGCGTCGGGCCTTTGGTGCTGATGCCTTCTTTGGTAACCTGCACAATGACGCTCTGTCCCTTCTTAAGGCATTTCTGGATCGGCGGCCGCTGGGCCAGCGCTTTGCGCCGACCGATATTCTCTTCGCTGTTCTTTTTCCCGAAGTAGCGGGGGTGGAGATCACTGATATGCAAAAAGCCGTTCTTTTCCGCACCAAAATCAATAAACGCCGCCTGGATACCAGACTCAATATTAACCACTTTTCCCTTATAAATATTGCCCACATGACTGATCAGACTTGAACGTTCCGTATACAACTCCTCCAGCGAACCGTTCTCAACAACCGCCACGCGGCATTCTTCACCCTCTGACACATTTATCAACATTTCTCTCGGCATACTTAATCCTTTACGATTGTGGTGTTTAGTTCTGACACCAGCTTATTTCTGTTCGACAGACGGGCTGTCGTAATTGTTTTACCTTGATATTTAACCATTGCATGATTTCATCTACACGTACCGTTCCTGACTGTGAAATGCGGCACACCGTTTCGACCCGGTCATCTGAAAAAGTAAGTTCCTCCAGGTAAGGGGCCATATCAAACTGTTTGTAACGTTTCTTCTTGGCCCAGTACCGCCGGACCTCAATACTTCCTTTTTCATCGATCTGCTTCCGGCAGCGGTCGAAGTGCTCCCGTAACCGGTCAGTTAGCGAAGCTTCAATCGGAAAGATATATCGAACACTTTCCGGCTGAAAAGAACTTTTTCGTTCAGCAACCTGAATTTCCAGAATGCGGCAATCCTCCGGAAGCTGGCGTTGTATTGCGGTCTGTAGAATCTCGACGGAAGGCTCTTTTGAAAACTGAACCGCAACACAAATACGGTCCCGGGTCGATTGCGTACCAACACTGCGAGGAAACGGAATCGTCAGATAGGGGTGCGGATTGAACCCGCACGAAAACACCAGGGGAACAGACGCCCTGATCAGCGCTCGCTGAAACATCTTCAGCGTTTCCTGATGAGACAAATATGCAAGATCTCCCTGAATAGAGAAATCAATTACCAGTTTATATGTTTGTTCCAGCATTTACAAAAACACTTACAATTTTATTGAAATTCTCAGCCGGTAATAGCCCCGGCTGTCTTCATTTAAATTTAATCCCCCGGATATCAGCTGCCAGCCAACATCCGGACAGGAGACTAAAACGTCTCGGGCAATATTCGCGTCGTCGCATCTCTGAGGTAGTTTTTGATCTGCCGGTGCGAATCCATTGTCGCTACCTTCCGAGACAACTGGTTACACTCTTCAATGGTCACAGACCGAATGACCTTTTTAACCTCGGGGATCATCGGCGGTGCCAGCGAAAGTGTCCTGACGCCCATACCCAACAACAGCATAATAAACTCAGGATCGGACGCCAACTCACCACAGACGCTCAAGCCGATCCCCACCTTATACGCATCCTGAATCACACTTCGCAGAAGACGCAAAACTGCCGGTTCAGCCCCGGAAAACAGCGTCGAAACATGTTCATTGGCGCGATCAACGGCCAGTGTATATTGAATCAGGTCATTGGTGCCGATGCTGAAAAATGACGATTCATTCGCCAGCATACTTGCCATCAATGCCGAACTGGGCGTTTCAATCATGATCCCGATGGGCATTTGTGCATTGTAGGGAACCGCGTACTCATCCAGATCTTCCATCACATCCCGCAGGATCATCTTTGCCTGCCGCAGTTCCTGCAGGTTGGTTATCAACGGAAACATCACTCTCACATCGCCCAACACCGAAGCCCTCAATATGGCCCGCAGTTGAGTCTTAAAAAGCGGCAGGGACTGAAGGCAATAGCGAATAGAACGCAATCCCAGCACCGGATTGGATTCATGGCCATGCCAACCGGAGTGAGGAAGTTTGTCCGCTCCCAGATCCATTGTTCGAATCACCACCGGCTTTCCGTCGACGGCGCGAATCGCCTCGGCATACGCCTCATAATGGTCTTCTTCTGTCGGCTCCTGTCCGCTGTAGAGATACAAAAACTCGGTACGATATAAGCCGATCCCCTCACCGCCTTTTTCAGTGACAATGACAGCTTCATCGGGAAATTCGATGTTCCCCATCAATTGGACATGGACCCCGTCACGGGTGTCCGCAGGTAATTCACGCAACTCGTCCAGTTTGCAGACAAATTGTGTCATCTGCTGGGCATATTGATCATACTGCTTCAGCGTATCTTCATCAGGATCGATGACAATAACGCCGCGATTGCCATCAACAATAACAACACACTCCGGCGGGATTTCCGACGACATATCTCCCAGTGCAACCACCGCGGGAATTCCCAATGACCGGGCCACAATTGCCGTATGGCTGGTCCGCCCGCCTTTTTCTGTCGCAAACCCTTTGACAAAACTCTTATTAAAGCCCGCCGTTTGAGTCGGCGTCAGATCGCTCGCCAAAATCACGACTTCCTCACGCAGATGATCCACCTCTTCCTGGCGTTTGCCCAGAAGACGGATCAGCAGGCGTTTTTCAATATCATAGATGTCCGCCGCACGCTCACTGATATAGAGATCGTCAATACCTGAAAAATGAGAGGCAATTTCACGCAGGATGGTCGAAACGGCATATTCCGCCGTCACCAGTTCCTTAGAGATGAAATCAGTAATGCGCTTTCGAAAACTGCGGTCCTTCAAAAAACGCATATGAACCGCAAAGATATCCCGGATTTTACTCTGTTTAATGTCTTTCGCTGAGCCAATGTCCTCCAACTCCGAGATAGCTGTCGCAAATGCCTTGCGTAATCTCTGAATTTCCCTTGCACGATTGGACGGAAGTATCGACCGGCGTGGAATGCGATAATCCTTGGAATCGATCAGCATGGGCTTTGCGATAGCAATGCCCGGCGAAACAGCAATTCCTTTCCTGATTTCCATGGATAGTCCCTATCTTTCCTTCTCGCTGACCGCCGCCTCAGAATCATCAATGAACTTATTCTCCACCATATCCTGTAATGCCCGGATCGCCTGAACGGCATCAGTCCCCACTGCCGTGATCTCCAAAAGCGTCCCACAGGTCGCCGCCAGCATCGTCATTTGCATAATGCTCTTGGCATCCACATTGATATCCTGATGACCCACTGAAATCTCTGATTCAAAAGAGTTCGCTAAATCGACAAACTGCATCGCAGGGCGCATGTGAAGCCCTTCCGGACTGCGAATTTCAACCTCAATTTTGTGTGTCGTTTGGGACACGCATAAACTCCTGAATCAATGATGCCGGGCGCTTATTTTAGTTGTCGTCCTCGTCGGCATCTTTAACAGCATCGACAATAGCTTCGACCGTTTCTGCCTGACGGAGAAAACGGCGGAAATCATCCTTTTGAAGATTCTTGAAAATCGTCTCCATGGCCTGCAAATGTTTATCCGGATTGGATGCGGGACTTAGCAGCAGAAAAACAGAATAAACCGGCTGTTTATCCAGTGACGCAAAGTCAATACCTTCCTGCGAACATCCGACAACGGCCACAGGTTCTGTAATCGACTTGTGCTTAACATGCGGTACAGCGACACCCTTGCCAATACCGGTACTGGCTTCATTTTCTCGCTTCACTACCGCCTTGGCCAGTGTTTTCGCATCGGCACCCTGCAATTTCTTATGGTCAGCCAATGACTGTACGAGTTCAGCAATAACTTCGTCACGATTATTCGAGTTTAACTGGGCGATAATCGCATCAAAACAAACGATGTCGACTAGTTTCATAGTGACTCCTTAGTACCAAATGCACTTTTCATCTGACGGGGAGGTTTCCGACAACCTCCCACACGCTCACACTTAAGACTGGATCGCCTCTTCATCTTCAGGACGTTGCGAAACACTTTGAATTTCCGACACGGACGGGGCTTTGTGCTCGCGTTGTTTTTCCTTGGTTTTTTTCAACTGGCGCTCCATTTTATGAACAGCCACATCAATGCACGTGTACGTATCCGTGCCCGTTTCCTTGGCGACCAGCAGATCATTGTGTTCAGCATGCACAATAACCTCCACACACTGCCTGCCGCCGTCATTGCCCTCAATGACAACTTCAATCTGACTGATCGTGTTGTAATAGCGCGGCAGCTTTTGAACCTTTTCTTCCGCGTGCTCACGAATGGCATCCGTAATCTCGATGTGCTTTCCAGTAATCGTTACAAGCATCTTAACTGTCTCCTGAATAAATTTTTTATAATTGCGTCTCTTTCTTCTGTTCCTGTCGGGATGCTTCAAACGCCAGGTGTTCGGCCGGCGTTATCACACCACCGCTGATAACAAAACGAAGCGCTTCCTCAATCGACATCTCCAATTCGATTGTTTCGGTTCTCGGCACCATGATCACATATCCCGTAAACGGGGTTGGTGACGTCGGAACAAAAACCGTAATAAAATCCGTCGCCCTCGTAAGAGCCACTTTTTTAAGCCCTGTTCCCGTCACCAGGCCGATTGACCAGGTACCCTTTCTCGGGTACTCAAAGGCTACGACCTTGCTGAAGTCCAGCTTTTTCTTCGCAAGGAAAAAATCGGTCACCTGTTTAATGTAGGGATAAACCTGCCGCACCAACGGCACACGCATCAGGTTCTTTTCCATAAAATGCCAGATGGTTCGCCCTGCTACACTGGCCAAAAAAGCACCGATAAAACAAACACCGATAATGGCAACGAAAAAACCGGTAATCCGTCCCTTCCCGTTAACCCAAAAATTTTCTGCCGCCTCAATACGGACACCGCGGAGAATATCTTCATCAGTAAGCAGCTGGTCTATTGGAGCCGAGTCCCCCTTCTCTTCCACGATATAAGCTCGAACCTGCTCTTCGCTAACCGACGGGTACCAGTCTAACGCAGTCACCAAAACATGCGCAAGCCCTCGGTTGATATGAACGCTAACCTTGTCCTGGATGAAAAAATAACACTGAACAAATATCCATATCGTCAGAATGGTTGGTAATAACGCGGCCATCCCGCGAAAAAAATACAATCGAAAGTTTTTAATAGCTTGCATCGCTGCGTACCAAAGTCCCTGGCAAATCAGCCAAAATATTATAAAAAACCACGTTATCGTGATCTTAATTCAAAAAAACTATCTCTGCCTTGTGTCCGGCATTATGACCTGAAAAACCGACTGCGTCAACAAAAAACTAACACTGGACGTCTTTATTCCGATGCGCGCCGGTTAAATGCACCACCATCCCCGGCAATGACGCTAAAATCCAGATAAAACGCTGACAAAAAGCCAGTGCGGTGGCCGCTTCCTGCTCTGCACCGGCAAACTGAACGAACAGAAGTACCAATCCTCCTTCCATAATTCCAATTCCGGCGATGCTTAAAGGCAGCGAACCGATCACCCACATCATTGGGAAAAAGACAAAATACATTGCAAGTGGGGTTTTTATATCCAGATCTCGACCAATCAGCCATAGCGTTACGATCACCATACTCTGAAGAAGAATCGTGATTCCAAGCCCGGCCAAAAGAACAAAAGGATATTTCACATAAACCGAAACCACTTCTTTGGCATGAGCCAGAAGGTCAATGGCATGGTTGTAAAGTCTTCTGAAAAAATGCTTTAAATCAAAAAGGCCCGCCAATATAAACACACAGCCCAGAAAAATCATACAGCCAAGTATCACATCCGGGCCAGAAAGGCTGATATTGTTAAGAAATCCTTCAACTTCACCACCCTCCCTGCGAATCGCATGAAAAATCTCCACACGACCTTTCATGAAGATCAGATAGCTTGTGATGGCCAGAATAAACGTTGAAATCAGGCCAATAATGCGGTCAACTCCAACCCCCAAAGCTGCCTGAATCTTTTTGTGGGTATGCCCGGAAACATACCAGGCCCGAACCAGGTCACCCCCAACAGCGCTGGGCATAAAGTTTGTGAAAAACTGCCCCAGATATGTCAATTTAATCGCCATAAACAGGGGTATATAAATCTGCTGAGCTCGCATGAAAACCCACCACCGCGATGCGATCAGACACAATCCCCCCATAAATACAACGAGAGAAAGTAAGAAGCGGGAGATGCTTAACCGTTTAAAAGTTTGTGCCAACTCAGCAATATCAACGCTCTCAAAAATCAGCCAACAAGCGATTGAGGCGATAGAAATACGCACAAAAATTGACAAATAAGATATTTTTTTCTTTGTTTCAGTGCTTGCCAAATCTGTTTCCTGAAAATTGCTTGTTTTTTAACAGCATACCGTGTAAAAGATGGCCTTTCAACTGAAAATGTACGTTTAATCGAAAGTCGAATCATGAGTGCCAGCAAAGAAATTGAAGAAGGTCTTGGTTTTATACCGAAATTTGACACAAATGGATTAATTACCGCCATTTCACAAGATGCCGAGACAGGCCAGGTGCTGATGGTTGCCTATATGAACGAAGAGGCGCTAAATCTCACTTTACAGACTGGAAATGCCGTTTTTTTCAGCCGCTCTCGCAAAAAACTCTGGAAAAAAGGCGAAGAATCCGGCCATGTCCAGAAAGTCCAACAAATCCTTGTTGACTGCGATCAGGACTGCCTGATTCTGAAAGTGACCGTTGATCAGGGCCAATGTCATGTCGGTTACCAGTCCTGCTTTTACCGCGCGGTAAAAAGCGATTCAAAGAGTGATTTGGAATGTATCGCGGAAAAAGTCTATGACCCAGAACAGGCCTACAAAAAATAATGGACAAGAAGACCAACTAATGCTTTTTTATCGCCCTGCCTCACCACTGGACAGTATAAATCTACAATAATGCCGTAAGCAATATCCCGCATCATGTCGATATAAGAAATAATTGTACTTATAGGATAGAATCAGTTACATTATTGCTTCATATATTTGTATTTTGTTTATTTTAGAGCTTTATCATCTTGTCAATTGAAAGGGTTTGCCATGATATTATTGTATTTTTTAAGATTTCTATTCCTCGTCACCACCACGGCTTTTTTACTGATTGGTTTAAATGAAACGGCCAAAACTGATCAGGACATCTATGTTTTTGGCATTGCTTTGACTCTGACTGTATTAGCCATCGTTACTGAGTGGTTGACGCCCAAAAAATCTCTGTTCACGCTCACAGGCGTGTTCTTTGGATTACTGATGGGTATGGTTGTTAGCTGGGCATTTAATTACATTATCGGCTTACTGGGTCTTCTTTGGTGGCCAGACATCCCAATGAACACTATGCGGATGTTAACTGTGTTTACAGACCTATGTATTTGTTATTTGTGTATCAGCATTGTGATCAGAACCAAAGACGACTTCCGTTTTCTCGTCCCCTATGTCGAATTCACGCGACAGACGCGGGGACTGCGTCCGCTGGTACTGGATACGTCTGTCATCATCGACGGCCGAATCGCCGACATCGCCGGAACCAAGCTCTTTGACGCGCCGCTGATCGTTCCGCGTTTTGTCCTGAATGAATTGCAGCTCATTGCCGATTCCGCTGATAAAATCAAGCGCAATCGAGGGCGCAGGGGCCTGGACATGCTCAACAAACTCCAGCACAGCCCCATCGTAGAGGTTACGGTTGATGACACCCCGCCGCCCGGATTGGATGAAAAAACCGAGGTCGATCAGAAACTGGTCGCATTCAGCAAAAACTGCGATGGCCGGCTCGTTACCAACGACTTCAATCTCAACAAAGTCGCCTCTCTCAGGGGGGTCGATGTCATCAATATCAACGACTTGGCCAACGCCCTGAAAACCGTAACTCTGCCGGGAGAAGCCATGACGATTAAAGTACTGCGTCTGGGCGAGGATCCGCGTCAGGGCGTGGGATACCTTGAAGACGGCACCATGGTCGTTATCGAAGGCGCTAACGATAAGATCGGCAAAACGATTACGTTCACGGTTACCAGTGCCCTGCAGACTTCCGCAGGCCGGATGATTTTCGGGAAATACGAGGGACCCGCCTCTCCAAAATCCAATGGCAACGGAGGGCGACAGGATTCATCTAATTCGCATTCGCACCGCCGCAAATAATTTGATATTTACAACGTAGACGTGGAAGTATGAATTCAGTTTACTGATATTGCCGACGCAACCAGACCTGCTTTGCGAATTTGATTGGCCTGTTCGTAAACGCGGGCCATCGTAATGGCATTTCGAGATAGAGAAGCGGTTTCCGTGGACTTCACAAGATAATATTCGCACCGCTCCGTCTGCCCGCGGTATTTACAGATACGGGCCATTGTCAGCCAGCTGTCAATCAAACTGGGGTGATACCTGCCAAAAATCCTCTTCTTAATTGTCAGGGCTTCAGACATTAACTCGCTAGCCTTCTCAGCATCTTTTTGGGCAATACACAAATGAGCCATATCCTCAAGAACGTTGGCAGTCATTAAATGCCGCGCACCGTAGTTTTGTTCATAAATATCCAGTGCGGCCTGGTAATTTGTGAATGCGTTCTCAAGCTGCCCTTTTGCAAATTTCAGCTTTGCCGACTCCAGAATAAAAGGCGCCATCTCTTTGCTGTGCACATCACAGTGTTCCAGCATAATCTGAACTGCCTGTGACAGGACATCTTCCGCCTGCTCCATATCATCCTGTCTGCGGTAAACACCGCTGAGCATCCGAAGTGTATGGGCCACATAGGGATGCTCTGCAGACAAGGCCTTTTCCTGAAGATTCACCCCTGCCTCAAAGTGCTTGCGGGCCTGGTCCAGCAAACCCTCATAACTGCACACCGTCCCCATATCGATCAGACAAAGTGCCATCTCGCCGTCTTCAACTTGTTGTAATCGTGCCTGTTTTAGTGCACGTTTTGCATGAACATGAGCTTTTTCATATTTGCCAAATGCCATATAAGCCCGTGCCATGGACCGCAGCATCTTTGTAGACGTCTGTTTGCGGGACGATCCCGCAGGGGCAATGCCGCAAAAACCGCAGAATAACACCAAAACAACGACTAATTTAAGCTTAAAATAACGATGCTGAGCCATATTTACGATTCCTGCTTAATCCGAAAAATATATTTTTCCAATAAAATATAAAATACACTTCCGGTGCATCGGCAAAAAAAAGGCTGCTTTGAACTAGAAAATGAAAACCCCCCGTGCAAGAACCAATAAGAATTGTTCTCTGACGCGGAATATCAGCTTATCGGGCCTTCGTTTTCAAGACAAAAAATACACTGTCTTTCTGTGTCCACTATTGCCTTTTTTAGGAGTTCTTTTCAGGAAAGACTAGATAAAGATAAAAAAGCATAAAAAAAACTGGAAATTATAGGATTTCTCACTAAAATCCCTACCATGAAATTTGTACTGATTGATAAAGTCACAGAACTGGACCCGGGAAAGAGTCTAACCGCGGTGAAAAGCGTTTCACTGGCGGAGGAATATCTGGCGGACCACTTTCCTGCGTTCCCGGTACTGCCGGGGGTATTGCTGCTGGAAGGATTGATCGAATCCGCATCATGGCTGGTGCGTCATCACCAGAACTTTGCCAACAGCATGGTCTTGCTCGAAGCGGCAAAAAATGTTAAATATAAGAGTTTCGCGGCTCCGGGAATGCAGATTCAGTACACTGTAACCGCGTCAACCCTTGAAGAAAACGCCAGCACCTTCAAAGGGGTCGGGTTTTGCGGCGATGAAGTGATCGTGGAAGCAAAGTTGTCACTGCGGCACTTTAATCTGGCCGATGAGAACCCGAAGATGGCACACGTGGACGGCAAAATTACTGAGAATATGAAACAGCGATGGAATTTGCTGTATTCAGATTAATATTGAACGATAAGATAAACACAAGAAATGGATGATTGTACCACGTAATGGAGGCAAAATAACATGGCAGCAACCCGCGATGAAATTTTTGAGCAGGTAAAAGACGTTTTAGTAGACGCGTTGGGACTGGATGACGATGAAGTCACAGCAGAAGCAACGCTGATGGGTGACCTTGGAGCGGAAAGCATTGATTTTCTGGACATCGTCTTTCGTCTGGAGAAAGCGTTTGACATTAAAGTCCCCCGCGAAGAGCTTTTCCCTGCCGAAGCAGTTCTGAATAATGCCGACTTTGTAAGCGGCGGTAAACTCACAGAAAAAGGGCTGGCGGAAATCAAAGATAAGATGCCGCACACCGATCTCAGTGAGTTTGAACAGGATCCGGATGTCAATAAGATTGCTGATCTGTTTACTGTCGATGCGATTGTTAACTTCATCGAGAACAAGGTCAACGCTTAATTATTCTGAAAAAATCTTATAGCCGAATGGGCAGGACGGCATGAAAGCTTTCCTGCCCATATCCGCTTTCATGGAACGAAACGATGCGTTGGATTTGGATTGACAAGTTTCTGGAGTTCAAGAGCGGCCAGTCTGCTGTGGCATTGAAAAATGTTACGCTGGCCGAAGAACATCTGCATGACCACTTTCCCGGTTTTCCGATCATGCCGGAATGCCTGATGATCGAAGCCATGGCCCAGACTGCCGGTATCTTAGTTGGCGAGGCACGCAATTTCGAAGAAAAAGTCATTTTGGCAAAAGTCAAAAAAGCGGTCTTCTACCATTACGTCTGCCCCGGCGACACCATTACGCTGCACGCTCAGATCGATTCCATCGCTCCGGAGGCCGCCAGCATTGAAGGTGAGATCATGCGCGGCGACGAACGGATTGCACAAATCAGTTTGATGTTCAGCCATATTGATAATAATCTGGCCGGCAAGCAATTCCCGGAAGAAAATTTTGTCTTCACCGACATGTTCAATTCTCTGTTGACCGGTTTTGTCGAAAGCAAAACAGCATCGGAGCAGGTCGAATGAGCACCCGTCGCGTTGTTGTAACAGGTATCGGGGCCGCTTCACCACTGGGACTGACCGGTAAAGAACTCTGGAACGGACTTTTGGAAGGTCGCTGCGGCATCAAAAAGATACAGGCGTTTGACCCGGTTGGATTTCCCTGTGAGCTGGCCGGTGAAGTACCGGACTATAAAATACGAAATTATGTCCCGAAAACACATCGCAAAGCAACCAAGCTGATGAGCCGGGATATTGAAATCTCCGTCATCGCCGCCGACGACGCCGTCAAAACCAGTGGACTTGCTACCAAGGCAATCAACCCGGAAAACCCTGCGGTTGCACCCACCCGAACAGCCATCAGCTTCGGGGCGGGATTGATCAGCTGTGATCTTGAAGAGATAGCCGCTAGTGTTAAAAAAGCGGTAACAGACGGAGAATTTGATATTCGCAAATGGGGGGTGGACGGGTTGCAGTCCTTAACGCCCCTGTGGCTGCTGAAATACCTGCCCAATATGCTGCCGTGCCACATCGGGATCATCCACGATATTCAGGGACCGAGCAATACGATCACCTGCGGCGAAGTCTCCAGCCATATCGCAATCGCTGAAGCCACGGAAATGATCGCCCGTAACGATGCAGATGTCGCCTTGGGCGGCGGCGGCGAGGCCAAGGTCAACCCCGTCGTGATGATGCGGCAATGTCTGCATGATCGTGCCGCAACCGACTCCAATGACTTGCCGGAACAGGCGTGCAAACCTTTCGATGCAAATGCCAAAGGGACGGTATTTGGCGAAGCGGCGGGTGTGCTGGTTCTGGAAGAACTGGAATTTGCGAAATCGCGTAACGCGACGATTATCGCCGAGATTGTCGCAACCGCCTCAAGCAACTCGCTGAACACTGACTATGCCCATATAGAGCCGGATGGCAAGGGGCTTCAGATCGCGATCCGCAAAGCCCTTGACGAAGCCGGTATTGCCCCCGACCAGATCGATTTGATCGTTCCGACGGGAACGGGCATTGCTGTCGATGATAAAGCTGAAGTTGCGGCATTGAAAGCGGTCTTCGGCACAGCACTGCAATCGGTTTCCGTTTGGCCCGTAAAAAGCATGGTCTCGCACACCGGGGCCGCCGCCGGAGCAATTGATATGATTGCGGCGGTACAAGCTGTTGCCGAGCAGAAGATCGGCCCGACGAAAAACTTCACTTCCGCTGCCACCGGCTGTGAGCTGAATATCGCAACCCAGGCAGCAAGCAAAGAAATCAATTACGCCCTGTGCTGCGGCTATTCATTCGGCGGACAGACAGCGGCGATCGTAATGAAGAAATACGAGGGCAATGTCTAAGATGGAACATCGTGTAGTCATTACCGGAATGGGAATCGTTTGCCCGCTGGGCCATGATGTGCCGACCATGTGGGACGGCCTGATGACCGGCAAGTCCGGCGTCGCGCCAACAACGCTGTTTGACGCGTCAACCTTTCCAACGCACTTCGACGCCGAAGTCAAAGACTATAACATCTCAGAATTCGTCAAAAACACCAACCTCCACAAAGACAGCAATCGCGGCTCACAGTTTGTGCTGGGAGCATGCGTTCAGGCCTGCTTGCAGGCCGGGGTCGACACTGAAACCGACGCTCCCGCCGACGGCATCGACCGCACGCGATTGGGCGTTTATCTCGGCGCTGGCGAAGGATCAGCGGACAATCACGCCTTTTTCTCCTCGATCATCAATGGCTGGAACGCCGACGAGCAAACGATGGACTGGAGCAAATGGACGCAAAAAGCCCTTGAAACAATGGATACGATACGGGAACTGGAGCAGGAGCCCAATATGCCGGCCGGACATCTGGCTGTGCTGACCGGGGCGCGGGGTATTACACGAAGCTGCCTGACAGCGTGTGCCGCCAGCACCCAGGCCATCGGTGAAGCAGCGATGGTCGTGCGAAGCGGCAAGGCCGATGTCATGATCGCCGGCGGCGCACATTCGATGATTCACCCGTTGGGTCTGACCGGTTTTAACCGCCTGACCGCCCTTTCGACTCGCAACGACAGCCCGACGACCGCCTCTCGCCCGTTCTCGGCGACACGCGATGGGTTTGTCCTCGGCGAAGGCGGAGCCGTTGTGATTCTCGAAACACTGGAATCAGCGAAAAAACGCGGCGCCAAAGTACTTGCCGAGTTAATCGGTTTTGGCAGCAGCAATGATGCGTTTCGCGTAACCGACATGCACGAAGAAGCCCGCGGCGCCGTTCAGGCAATGCACGCTGCGATGAAAGACGCAAATGTTTCGACCAAAGACATCGACTACATCAGCACACACGGCACCAGCACAAACGAAAACGATTCGATCGAAACACTCGCGATCAAGACGGTCTTTGGCGACCATGCGAAAAATGTACCGGTCAGCAGCCCGAAAAGTCAGTTCGGCCATCTCATCGGAGCAACCGGCTGTGCGGAACTGATCACCTGCGTCAAGGCCATCGAAGAAAATACCCTGCCGATGACAATGAATCTGAATGACCCCGACCCGGCACTGGATCTGGACTATGTCCCGAACAAACCCCGCAAAGCCGAGGTCAATACGGTCATGAGCGAGTCCTTTGGTTTCGGCGGACAAAATAATGTACTGATCATTCGTCGTTTTGCAGAATAAAATAATACTAACAGAGCCGCGACAGTAATGGAGCGGGCAGTCTACGAACTATGAACTAAAAACTAAGAACTAATAAAATGATCGACATAAAACTCATCCGGGAAAATCCGCAAAAATTCACCGACGGCGCCAAGGTCAAAAAAATCACCGTTGACATTGATCGCCTGCTGGAAGTGGATGCAAAACTGCTCGAGAACAAGCAGGGACTTCAGAATATCGCCACCGAGAAAAACCGCATCGGCAAGCAAATCCCGAAACTCGACCCCGAGAAAAAGAAAGATGCTCTGTCCGCCCTTTCGCAACTGAAACAGGACGAAGCGAATTTCAACGAAGCGATCAAACAGCTCCAGCCGGAATTTGATAGGCTGATGGGGCAGGTTGCCCAACCCGCCGATCCCGATGTCCCGGTCGGCGAGGACGATACCGAAAATATCGAGCTGCGCAAGTGGGGAACCATTCGCGAGTTTGACTTTGCCCCGAAGGACCATGTGGAGTTGGGTCTGGCACTTGACATTATCGACATCGAACGCGGCGTAAAACTGGCCGGAACGCGAAACTATTTTCTCAAAGGCGACGGCGCACTGCTGCATTGGGCGGTCCTGCGATTTTCAATGGATTACATGATCGGCAAAGGATACACCCCGATGTCGGTGCCGCTGCTCATGCGGGATGAGGTCATGGTCGGTACCGGCTATTTCCCCGGATCCGAAGAGCAAACCTACCAAATGGAGCGGGATTCGCTGAACCTGGTCGGCACCGCAGAGGTTCCTGTTACAGCGTACCACTCCGACGAAATCCTCGCCGAAGACAAGCTGCCGGTCAAGTCCGTGGCACTGAGTACTTGTTTTCGCCGCGAAGCCGGCGCCGCCGGAAAAGACACACGCGGCCTGTACCGTGTTCACCAGTTCGACAAAGTCGAACAGGTCATCGCCTGCGAAAACGACATCGAAAAAAGCAAAGAATACCACCTTGAGATTCTGTCCAACTCCGAAGCCGTCCTGCAGGCGATGAATCTGCCCTACCGCGTGGTTAATGTCTGCACCGGCGACCTCGGCCGCGGCCAGGCAAAAAAATACGACATTGAAACCTGGATGCCCTCTCGCAACAGCTACGGCGAAACCCATTCGGCCAGCCGATTCTATGAATTCCAGGCCCGCCGAATGAATCTGCGATACAAAAACGCCCAAGGCAAAAATGTCTTCTGCCATACGCTGAATAATACGGTTATCGCCTCCCCGCGCGTACTGATCCCGATCCTTGAATTGAACCAAAACGCCGACGGCTCAATAATCATCCCCGAGGTCCTGCGCCCCTACATGCAAAACAAAAAGCGAATCGAGCCAAAATGAATAAAGTATTCTCCCTTAGATTTCATTGTACTCGGTTTCTAAGGGACAGAGGAGTGTCAACGCTGATTAAAACAGGAAAATTCTACTGCCCCGAAGGGACATGATATAATAGCCGGTGGTGAAACCAACGGTAAGGGCCCAACAAGCGGAACCAACCCCAACGGGGCGATATATTACTGGCAACAGGACTGCTGATTATCTTCGAGGGAAGTGAATGAAACGAGGGAGCCATGACGAATTCGATCAAATATGCTTGAATCTTCAGCGGTTGGACATGCTAACCAGCCGCAAATCGCTCATTGACAAAATTTCCTCCTCCGCTCCCGTTGCCCCCTTTACCGTCGCGTTCGGCCTGGGTATTCTGTTTGCCTATAAAACCCCAACACCCCGCATTGTCTGGACCACTCTATGCTGCGTAATAATCTTAACGGGCCTGTGTCTGCTTTTAACCTTCAAAACCAAAACCGGACTTCGCCTCGCCCTGGCCCTGGCTGCCGCGTGCCTGGCCGCATTTGCCCTGGGAACCGTTCGCTCTTATTCGATCATCGATGCACCCGGCAATCATATCACCCACTATCTGCACGACCAGCGGCAATTGGCAACGCTGGAGGGCAAGGTAGCCTCATCGGTACGAACCGATACGCACACAAGGGGGCTTTCGGCGATTCCCTGGCTGAGCGCCCAAAGTTCGTTTTATCTCGAAACCGAACAGGTCAAAGCACCCGGCGACTGGCATAAGGCAGCCGGCAAAGTCCGCGTGCAAATCGCCGAACCCATCAACCACATAAAACCCGGCAACACCGTTCGAATTGACTGCTGGCTGAGCCGGTTTACGCCGCCGCCGAATCCGGGCCAGTTCGACCTGCAAAAACACATGCACCGGCGAGGCGTCTACCTGGCCGCATCGGTCCCGATTGCCGAAGGGGTCCAGGTCGTCGATCCATCCACATCACTGATACCAAAAACACGCTCGGCCCTCTATCATCTAGCCGCTAACGCCCTGCTGGACGAAACCGCCATCGACAATACGGTTTGCTCATTAACATCCGCTTTGCTGCTGGGTCGGCGCAGCGGTCTAAGCCCGCAGATCACCGCGGCGTTTCGCGATACAAATTTGGCCCACTTCATCAGCTTATCCGGGATGCACGTGGGGATTCTGGCCGGTTCACTCTGGTGGCTGCTTCGCATCACCGGCCTGAGTAAACGGCCGCGAGCGATTCTCTGTATCGTCCTAATCCTGTTGTACGCAATGATCGTTCCCCCCCGGGCGCCGACGATGCGTGCGGTCTTTATAAGCTGCTTCTTTTTTGCATCTGTCCTTTTCAGAAGACCGGTAAGTTCACTGAACACGCTTTCGCTGTCGGCACTGGCACTGCTTTTTATCCATCCTTACGATCTGTTTTCCGCCGGCTGGCAACTGTCGTTTCTGTCGGTGCTTGGCATCCTGCTGTTTTTCCCCGCGGTGCAATTTCACTTCCTGACAAAACTCTTTTATCCCGCCATCGCTTATTTCCCAAAATCCTTTACGGTCCTGAAAAATCCGCTTCGTGCCGCCATTGAACTGCTCGCCGTCGGTGTTTCGGTCTGGATCACCATCGCCCCGATCCTGCTCTATTATTTCGGCCAGATCAATCCGCTTTCCCCGCTCTGGACGGTTCTGGTTCTGCCGTTCGTTTTAACGATTCTGTATGCCGGTTTTGCAAAAATCCTGTTATCATCGCTGCTGCCGACCGTGGCCACAGCTTGCGGCTGGACACTGAACATCACCGCAGCCGGATTTGAAAGCATCGTCGTCATTTTATCAAAGATAGACTTCTTGCGGGTTGTTTCGTGCCGACCCGACCTGCCTCTGGTCTTTGTTATCTACTTTTTGGTGCTGGCCATCTGTCTGCTTCCGGCCCATCATTGGCGAACCAGAAAAGGGGTTATTTTTCTGTTGCTGTTATGTTTCCTGTATCCGGGCATTTCATCGCACCTGAAAATAAAAAACAGAGGCGATCTTGAAATCACCTGTCTTTCCGTCGGTCACGGACAGGCCATTGTGCTAAGCGGGCCGAACAATGAACACTTTCTTTTTGACGCCGGCTCAATCACCAACCGCAATGTCGCCAACAAAACGATCCTTCCGTTCTTACAGCACCAAAGTATCTTCTCACTGGACGGGATTTATTTAAGCCACGGCGACATGGACCATATCAACGCCGTCGGGGATATCGCCGCCGGTGTAAAAGTGAAAAACATCTGTGCCAATCAGGTCTTGCTGAACTCAGCACAGAAGCCCTCAATTGAAAAGGAACTCTGCCAGGCCCTGAATCAAATGGGACAAACGCTTAAACTGCCCGCAGCCTATTCCGGACAAAAGGGGCTCTCGATCAAATCCATCTGGCCGCAGGAGTCAATCCTGTCGGAAGCGGCCGTTTCCGAAAATGACAGGTCAGAAGTCCTGATCATCGAATACGCCGGCCGCAAAATCCTTCTCTGCGGCGACATTGAACGACAAGGTCAGAAATGGGTCATGGAGTCATATCCCAATCTGAATGCCGATATAGTAATCCTGCCCCACCACGGCTCAACAAACAATTTAGACACCCGTTTCGTCGAACACTTGACCCCCTCTGTCGTCATTGCGAGTTGTTCAAAGAGAACCCTTGAAAATGCTTACCGCCCGTCAAAAGAGTCTCCCGTTCGTGTATTCTACACAGCCGCGGACGGCGCCGTCACCCTAAAAATAAAAGCCGACGGCACATTCAGTGCCACCGGCTTTAGAAATCCTTAATATCGGGTCTCGGCCAAAGGTCAAATCATCAACGGCGAACGAAGAACTTTTATCGGGCTATCGCATGTTGACAACAATCTCAACGCGGCGGTTCTTGGCCTTGCCCGCTGAACTCGAATTGTTGGCAACCGGACGGCTTTGGCCGCAGGCAACGCCGCGGATGCTTTGGGGACTGACGCCTTTGCTAACCAGGTAGCGTAGAACCGTCAGGGCGCGACCGGAAGACAAATCCCAGTTATCCTGCCACAGATTCTTAGTCTTACGGATCGGATCGGTGTCCGTATGGCCAACCACATCCACTTTTTTACCGCTGTAGCGTTCACGCAGAACAGAGTAAATATGATCCAACTCGGAACTGGTTGAATTTTTCAGGGTGGCCTTTCCGGAACTGAAAAGGATCGAGTTTGGCAGCGTCACAGTGATCGTACCGGCCTGCGGATCGACTTTTACGTCACCTCGAAAGCCGGTGTCCTGAGGTCGTTTTTGCAACTTCGCCAGTTCATGCTGCATTCTGGCAAGTTCCGCCGCAGAACTGTCCAGCGACGTAATACAGTTCTCATACAACCCCTGCAGGTTCTGATGCTCCACATCCAGGGCATTGTATTTCTTCTTCCAGTTGGTACATCCTGTCAGCATCGACACCACGACCATTGAAATACAAACAACGACCATTTTCCTTACTGTGTGTTTCATTGTGACCTCCATTTCATTTTCTCAAAGCTAAAAGCCATAAAAGTTCGACAACATTTGTTGAAACCAATCATGAAAGATAATAACGGCAAAAACGGCCAATGACAAGAACGGACCATACGGAATTTGCCGCATTTTTTTAAAAATTGCCTGATACAGCGCCCACAGGATGCCAAAAAACGGTGCAAGAAAGAACGCCAGCACCACCCATTTGGACCCGATCACCGCTCCGGCGGCCCCCATCAGGTGTACATCCCCCAACCCCATCGCCTCTTTCCCGAACGCCAGCGTCCCGAATATCCGCGTAGCCCAGACCACCGTACACCCCACCAGATATCCCCCAACAGACCCCAGCAGGCCGGAAACAACCGGCAAAGCAATGAAAGAACCCCATTTATCCGCAATTGAAGGCATTCGGGTTATCAGCACCGCGGCAACTGCCCCGATAATCACCGGTATCAAAAAAACGATCTCCTTCATAATTTCTGCACGGTCGTTGAATTCCGGCTCTTTTTCCTGAGATTTTACCGCCTCCTCGCAATCGCCCTCTTCATCCTCAACCATTTCATAACTGGGCTTGATAATTCCCGTATGAAGCCCGATCAGCGATAAAATCAATCCGATTGTCCCTCCGACTGTTACTGCTGCAAATGCCGGTAAGCGAACCGCCGGGAAAAGATCAAATTCAAGAACTGTCTCGGCCTCTATGACAAATCCGGCAATACTGGAAGCGACCAGGCCGACAATCGTCACAAACCAGCACAATTCCAGCGGAATGATCCACATCTCCATATCGATTGCAGATGAGGCCACAAAGGCGGCGAAAAGGGTACCAATGACCAGATAGAACAGCCATCCGCCCCCGCCAAAAAATTGCGCCATGGCGGTTACACCCTCAATTCCCGTCACACGGCGGTCAAACCAGAAGATCCACAGATACAACCCGCCAAAACACACCGCCGTGATTAATTCGATAAGAAAATAGCGGACCGAGATGCGGGCCTTGCAATCCGGGCACTTGCCCCACAGCAAAAGCCACGAAAAAAGCGGGATATTATTGTAAAACCGGATCGGGGTATTACAAGACGGACACGCCGACGGCGGCGAAACAAGCGATTTATCCCGCGGCACGCGATAGATCACCACATTCAGAAAACTGCCGATACACGCCCCAAACGCGAAAATAAACACCAGCCAAATCCATTCGACCGTCATAAACCCGTCCTTATCCTTAAAATATGAACTAAAAACTACGAACTAAGAGCCTTCAAACTGACCATCGGTCGGTTTGAGTACTATAATATCGTCTTATTTCCTTTTGGACTTTGATTTTGATTTTTTAGCGGCTTTTGGCTTCTGCCGATCCACAACACCGGCCACCTGCATCGGCAGACCGAACAGCTTGATAAAGCCGGTCGCATCGGTCGAATCGTACTCGGCCCCCATTGTAAAACTGGCCAAATCGGGATTATACAAGCTCTTGGGGCTCTTGACGCCCGCCAGAATGGCCTGTCCCTTGTACAGTTTCAGCCGCACCGTACCGGTTACATTCTGCTGTGTTACATCGACAAAAGCGTCCAATGCTTCCCGCAATTTGCAGAACCACTGGCCATAATAGACCAAATCGGCGTATTTCAGCGCGATCTGCTGCTTGTAATGGGCCGTTTCCCGATCCAGCGCCAGTGTTTCCAGTGCCCGATGGGCCGTACTGAGGATCGTTCCGCCGGGTGTTTCATAAACACCGCGGGATTTCATACCCACAAGCCGGTTTTCGACCAGATCGCACTGTCCTACACCGTGGACGCCGCCGATCTCATTCAGTCGTTCGATCAACTTAACGCCGCCGATGGCCCGTCCGTTCAGTTTGACCGGAATGCCCTTTTCGAAGCTGATTTCAACATAATCCGCCTTATTCGGGGCCTTGGAGATCGGTCGGCTCATTGTAAACAGATTGTCGAGCGGTTCGTTCCACGGATCTTCCAGATCGGCACCCTCATGGCTGATGTGCCACAGGTTCCGGTCCCGCGAGTAGATTTTCTTTTTCGTCTGCTCGATCGGGATATTGCGTTTTTTAGCATAATCAACCGCCGCCTCCCGGCTGGTCAGATCAAAATTCGGATCTTTCCACGGCGCGACGATCTTCAGCGATGGATCCAGCGCCAGAAATGTCAGCTCAAACCGCACCTGGTCATTGCCCTTTCCGGTCGCCCCGTGCGACACCGCCGTACACCCTTCGGCATGGGCGATCTCGACCTGCTTTTTCGCGATCAGCGGCCGGGCAATACTGGTCCCCAGCAGATACCCATTCTCATAAACCGCCCCGCTCTTAAGCATCGGCCAGATGTAGTCGGCAACCAGTTCTTTCCGCAGGTCAGAAACAATGCACTTGACCGCACCGGTGGCGAGTGCCTTTTTCTTGATGCCGACCAACTCGTCACCCTGCCCAAGTTCGGCAGCAAACGCCACAACCTCATATCCATAAGTCTCTTTCAGCCACGGCAGGATCACACTCGTATCCAACCCCCCGCTGTAAGCCAAAACCACCTTTTCCGCTTTTTTCTTCGCCATAGTCTATCTATCCTAAACTTTTTAACGCAAACGACGCAATCGCCGCAAAAGGTAAAAAACATGAATTAAAACTGTATTCATCCATTTGAACGCCTGCGTCTCTCGCATCCTTAGCGACTTTTGCGTTACAAAACCACCAATAACGCGGATTATACCCCCACCAGCCCCCAAAAACAACTCCGGATTTCATAAAATAACGGCCCCGCAACATTCTGCTGGGCCGTTATTGTATAGAATTCAAAATAATTTTAGTTGATTGCAAACGTCAGCTTGTCATATTTCTAATTAGTCGACAGTCCACCGCAGATCAGCGATACGATCTTTGGTTATAAACTCCGTATGGCCATCTGCGAAAGCTACATTGCAGCCCAGCTTACCATTCTTGTTATGATGTAAAGCGATATCTTCCGGCCCGCCAACCTGATTGAAGCGATCCTTATAGATCTTTGTCCCTTCATCATAGGCATTACGAAATTCATTCAAGAATTTGTAGTGTCTTCTTGTTTCAATCGAAGCAGTTCGCGGCCCGTCTTCAACTCCCTTATCCGTTTCAAACAGTAATACGACATCAGACGGCAATTTGCTGTTTTTTTTGCCTGCAACATTTTTGTTCATAGCATAGGAACTTTCACCCTCAATCGCATTGGATTGTGGACACACGAAGGATTCCGGCGACACATCGGCCTCTTCGATCAGCAAATCGCACCAGTGATCAGTCGGCAGTATGTCATCATAATCCATCGCATAGACATACAACGCAGTTGTAAGCCCCTTCAGATTGGTACCGCATACCACGCGCTGTGCAATCTTCTTAGTCTTGCTCAACGCCGGCATCAGGATCGCTGCACCCATCGCCCCACCGGCGGCACCGCCTGCGGACGCCTCAAGACCAGTGCCTTCATAATGGAACTCTATACCGTCGGCGGTTTTTTGTGCATAACTCAGCCCCGGCTGCATCTTTTCAATATACGGCTCGATCGACGGCAGCATGATCGGCAGCTGAACCCCTTTCTGTGTAAGCCCCATATTCAACATCGGCCAGTACTGCTGCAGCATCTTCATAAACTGACGGGCCTGTGCTTTAGAATCGGTCAAACTCATTGCAAACGCATCACCGGGTATCCGGCTCATGGCACTTGCGAACTCCGGCTTGAAAACCAGCGATTCGCCGGAGCCAGCCACAAGACGTTCCATCATTTTTTTTGTAAGATTGGGATGCGACGCAACAATCAGCATATCGCCCTCAACCGCCCAGGATGGGATGATCTGCATCATGGCCATAAGACCGACCGCCCAGATATGTACTTCTTTTCCGTTGGCGTCTTTTTGCGAGGTGATCTGTAATTGACCGGGTGGAACCATCGGCTTGACAACCGTTTCCAGCGACAACATGCATTTCTGAAATGCCTCAGTATCCTTAAGCCGTGCCGTTGCAACATAGCCGCCCATCAGTAATTCAGGGCTGCTGTAAGGCGGCAGCATATATCCCATCATCGACCCCTCAAAACTTGCCAACAGATCATCCCGCAATTTAAAGCCGAGCATTTCTTCGAATTGAGCGATCTGCGGTTCAATCGGATTTCCTTCCGCTTTCGCAATCGGACTGATGCAGTTCACAATACTGTCGTAAAATTGTGCCGGACTGAAATGAACAGCATTCGCCTGCATGGCCTTGGGATCAACATAATCAAACAGGCCCTTATCAACCGGTGCGACCGCATCCCAGATTCCACCTGAAACAGGTGTTTTTACCTTCCCGTCTATAACAAGGTTATTGCCCTCGAAACCGGCCTTGACAATATAATGCTGTATATCGGCGATTCCCAGCGAACGAAAGGCATCCATGACCTGCGGTGCATTTGGATCGGCGGCGGTTTCTTCCTTTATAACTGCCATAAACTTCTGAAGATCAACATAGAAAACAAGTGCGTCATTCGCGGAAGAGACGTCGCTGAGTTTGTTTGTCAATTCAAAATTGGGTGCATTTGTCGCCCTCTGCTGCAGGATTGCATACTGATCGTCATCAAAGACGGTCAGGAAACAATCAGCCATCTGGGCAATATAATATGGGCTGCATGTATTAGGATCACTGGAGGTATAGACCTTGTAACCATGCGACTGTTTTTGGATCACTTTGCCGGCATCGATCTGACCTTGAATGATTTTCGCAAATAATTTACCGTAATCGCTTTCCGGGGCAATCGCACCGCTCAGTAAAATACCACACGGTTCATCGGATAATTTCCCTGATGGGGATGCCAACGCCAGCGCCGTGGGCGAAGAAAGCATCCCCTTGACAAATGCCGCATAGTCCTCGCCCTCTCCAAACGCCTTCTGGAAATCAGGAGACTTCGAAAGCGAGGCAATAATTTGGTCAACAAACGTTTTGACCTGTGGGTCAGCGGCGATCTGTCCCATAATACTGTTTTGAAAATCCTGTTCAAAATTCTTTGTCCCGCTGGTCGCCACAAAGCCGAACGTATCTTTGGGCAGCTTTTGGCACAGTGATTCCAGTTCGCCGGCCTGCAGTAGACCCGAGCAGATCAATACAAATAATGATACAAACACGATACTTTTCTTCATGAGTAACCCCTTTACTAAGTGAAATTTGTTAACTTTCCTTCCAATGTAAAGCCAAAACGCTTTTCTGAAAAACTCAGCTTCTATCCGACCCCAAATTTTTACACACCACATCCCGCATGCGCTCTTCGTCCGGTTCGTCGCCGATGTAGATTTTGTATTGCGCCATCGCCTGTCGAACGAACATTTCCGCCCCGTTGACGGTTTTCGCTCCGGCGGCCTTGGCCTCCTTCAAGAGCTTCGTCTCCAGCGGATTATACACCGTATCAAACACCGTTATCGTATCTTTCAGCACCCCCTCCGGCACCGGGCACGACTCAACATCCGGATGCATCCCCAAACTCGTACAGTTAACCACCACATCGACCTTGCGATTGGCCAACTCGTCCAGTCCTGCAAATTTACACTGAAACTCCTTCGCCAGCGACTCGGCCTTGCTGAGCGTACGGTTATAGATCCGCACCCGCGCCCCGACATCCACCAATCCGGCCACCACCGCCCGCGACACCCCGCCGGCACCGATCACCGCCACCTTCTTCCCGTGCAGCGAGTGGCGATCACCGCCAAGTTCGTTCGCCAGCGCATCCATCGCCCCGGCGTAGTCGGTATTGTACGCACTGATGATCCCGTTAAACCCGATCTTCAGCGTATTGACCGAGCCGATCGCCTCGGCCAGATTATCCACATAATCGCCGTGACGGTTCGCGTAGTCCAGCGCGTTCGTCTTATGCGGCATCGTCACGCTAAACCCGCCAAAGCCCAGTTTGTACCGCTTGCTGACCGCGTCCAAAAACGCATCAAACTCCTCCGTGCCGCCGGCCACCAGGAAATGCAGAAAGACCGCGTTGATCGTGCACTCATCAAAGCATGCGTTAAACAGCGAAGGACTCAGCGAATGCGCCACCGGATCACCGATAACGCCGAACACCTCGGTCTCCGCGTTCAGATGATCCCAGCGATAAAGCTGTTTCATCTGCGCTGCCGGAATCTGCCCCGGCGCGGTTTCGCTATCCTGATCCAGCGAGGCAAAGGTCAGAAACGCACCAAACTTCTTCGCTAAGATGCGGCTGATCTGACCGGCAGGCCCCATACAAAAAGCAATTACCGGCTTGTCGGCTTCCTGCAAAAGATCAAACGCCGCAAAACAGTCATTGATATGCCGCGCCTTGTAAACGATCTTCGGGATCGCGTCAGGGTACAGGCCCAGGATCGACTCATAAACGATATTTAAATCATCAAACGGACGGTCAAAATTATGGTAGGACATAATCAGGCGGGTGGCGGATTGCTCCAGGGCCGCCTTCAACACCGAATGCGTATCGGGATGCTTGAAATTGGCGTACTCGACATCGACAAAATCGGCCTCTGCCAGAACAGATGCCCTCAGAATAGACAGTCGAAGTGACGATTCGACCTCCGCAAATCCCCCTTCCTTCACATCCCGACAGGTGACGATGACCGGCAGTTTGGCCTTTTTTACCGCCGCGATCAAACGCCGAACCACATCCGCGTCCGGCTGCGAAAGTGCGTCCGCACGAATCTCAACGGTCTCGGCGCCCTGCGCCTTAGCCCGCCCAAGCTGCCGGGCGAAATCCTCTTCGTCCTTTGCAAAAATAGATACTGCCAAATAGGTCATACCCTAATCTATATCCGGCACATCCCGAAAATGCAAGCCAAAAACTCGCCCCCTGTTAAAGGGGCCCAAAAAGGGAACAGAGATTAGCCGTCCTTGCTCTTTGCGTATTTTACCGAGCATCCGTACGGTTTGGTCTTTGCGACAGTAACCGGTTTGTCCTCAAGCAGTTCGGTCAGCGCCTTGTCCACATAGTTCACCTTTTCGGCACCTTCGGGAACCTTGCCCCGCGGCGCATTATCGATCGCACCCTGGTAAGCGATTTTACCAGTTTTATCAATAACGAACAGATGCGGCGTAGTTTTGGCCTTGTACAGCTTGCCCACCTTCCCATTACTGTCGATCAATACCGCGTGCTTGAGCTGGTGTTTTTCCGCCCATGCCCGAATTGTCTCCGCGGTGGCATAATGCGTGCTGTTGATCGTCAACCAAATCACATCCTTGTCGGCGTATTTTTTGGCAAGATCACGGGTCGTCTTCGTTTTGTCATTGTAATGGGCCTTCACAAACGGACAGTCATAATTGGTCCATTCCAGCACCACGATCTTACCCTTGAGCTTGCTGAGCTGAACATCGTTGCCGGCAAGATCCTTCAGCGTGAAATCCGGCGCTGTTTGAGCTTGACAGCATGCCTTCTGACAATCAGCCGGGCACGCCTTTTTCGCATCCGGTTTCGCACAGCATGCTTTCTTGCAGTCGGCCGGACAGGCTTTTTTCGTGTCGCCGGGACAACTCCCGCAATGTGCCGCGGACAAACCCGTCACCCACAAAACACACAAAACCAAAGAAATCCATCTATATTGTATTTTTGTATTCATGATCAGTTCCTTTCGATTCAGTCATATTTACCTGTTATTTCTCATTGATACGCATCCCAACAAGCCCTGTTTTACAAAAACCGCAAAAAAATGACTTTCTTTTTGGACATTTCCACCTATTCTTTTTTCAATAAAAACGACTGATTTGAACGATAATGACAATAGAGGTGCTCTGGAGTCGGACCCAAACCGTTAAATGTAAACAAGCTGATTATTTGGACATAGATGAAATCATATAAAAAAAACCTCATTGCCGCCCTGATATACGCCTGTTTTCTGGCTCTGACCGGCTGTCAGATGGGTGCCAAAGACCCTTATGCACCCGTCATTGCCACACCGCAGCGGATCTTCTGCGAAACGCTGGGCCATTCGGTCCAAAATCGCCCCATCAAACTGATAACACTGGGCTACGGACCGGACACGGTGCTGATCATCGCAACCATTCACGGCAACGAAGACGCCGGCACGCCGCTGGTGTACCGACTGATCAACCACCTAAAAGCACTGCCGAAACTGCTGGACGGCCGCACCGTGATGATCGTACCGCTGGCTAATCCCGACGGACGTGCCCTTCGCACACGTCACAACGCCACCGGCGTCGACCTGAACCGCAACTTCCCCGCCGCAAATCGTGTCAATAATGCCGTCAACGGCATAGGCGGCCTGACCGAGCCGGAATCGACGATCCTGCATGACCTCATCCTGACCCGCCCGCCCGCGCGGATCGTGACGATCCATCAGCCGCTGTATTGCCTGGACTATGACGGTCCCGGCGAAAAACTGGCACAGGTGATGGCGCAGTACTGCACCCTGCCCGTCAAAAAACTCGGCTCGCGCCCCGGTTCGCTCGGCTCGTTCGCCGGCGTTGAGCAGAGCATCCCCATCATCACGATGGAACTGGCCAAAGAGGACAGCGGTCTGACCGACGGCCAACTCTGGACCCGCTACGGCCACGCCCTCCTCGCCGCAATCACCTACCCCGCCCACCCGTATTAAATTCAATCGCCGGCTTTCAAGGTAGCCGAAGCAT
>JBDLJN010000005.1:0-39211 GCA_039714335.1 Planctomycetota bacterium | reverse complement strand
ACGAACCCATTTGTCACAATGGTTTGATAAAGTTAATGGAAAAGAGGGGACTCCAATATCAAGCTAAGGTTTTTAAGTGACAGGACGTATGTTAAAATGCTGTTATGGTCAACCAACTTTTTGGGATGAGAACCAGATATTTTTTATTGGGGAGTATTCAGCTATGGCAACAATGTATAAAGTTATCAAGGCCAAGGATTTTATCAAGGCCAAGCCCAGCGGCATCACCGACCTGGAACAGAGCAAGCAGGTTCTGCTCGAACTGGCGATGATCGCGGGCCTTTCGCCGAAACACGAAATATTAATTGATATTCGGGAAAGTGATGCGGGGCTGACACATGAGGAATTGAAAGAGTTGATCCAGGAACTGATAAAACATCGCTCTTTTTTCCACAATAAAATTGCTGTGATTGCCAGAGACGACGAACAATACAGCCGTGCCGGATTTTTCGAGATATTTGCTAATCTTGAAGGGTTTCAGGTGGCCGCCTTTATCGATTTTGAGAAGGCCTGCAGTTGGCTCAACAGCACCAGCGGCGTGGAAGAACTGTTTGAATAAAAGGGCTCGTTTATCGGCTTTCAACACAGACATCCGCTTTCATTACGGATGCATCGAGTTCGCTGACGGCGTTTTTCTAAAACTCCCGATCGCTTTACGCAGACCGGCGCTGACTGCGGCCAAACGCGACAATTCCTCCGATTGCAGCGGCAGATGCGCAGGACGATAGACCAGAACAAAACCAACCTCCTCCCCAAATTGTCCCAGCGGGATCGCGGCCAGCGAGATCGTCTTGAGAATCGCCGGAGGCCCCTGCAAACCCATGCGAAGAAGCTGCTCCAGGGAACAAACGCGATTCATCTGGCTGACGCTTCGAATCAGTTCACGTGTAAACCAGTGCCGAAACTGTTTCTTTTCAACAGGGTCGGCGACACCGGCATCAGCCATATATATATCGAAACCATTCTCTGACAGAAGAAAAACTGCTGCGTCAATCTCTTTGACAGCTTCACGGATGCCCCGTATAGCGGTATCCAGCAAATCAGCCAGACCGGTACATCCAAGCAGAGATTCATAATAAGAAGTCGTAAAACTCAAGGCAGCCAGTTTAGTTGAAAAGTCCTGATGGACCGAAACCATATCACGGCACAAGATATCGATCTGATCAGCCTGTTTCCGCTGTCGCGTATGAAGCGCACGAATTGTTCTTAAAGCCCGTTTATTATCTCTTGCAGTCAAGTCTCACTCCAGTGCCTGTATTCAAACCCACGTTCATTTATCTAAGATATGAGTTTTTTTCGGCATTTTGTGAGGGGGGCTTAATCACGAATTTCAGGAATTGCACACAAAAAAACAAATGATTTATCGGACATCATACCATGGCTAACATCCCATAAAAATCGAACCGGCAACGATAAAATTCCCATACGAGAAAATGGCAGGGCAACGTCGCATAGTAAATGCTTATAACTGGGCCGATTTGTGGCGGTGGCTGTGGCACTCGATATTGACGGCCACCGGCAATGACGCGATGTGGCACGGTGCGGTTTCGATGCAGACTTTCAGTGCCGTGGTATCACCGCCGAGGCCCTGCGGCCCAACACCGGTAGCGTTAATCGCGGCCAGCAGGTCCTTTTCCATCTGCCCATAGAAAGGATCACTGTTTGGAACATCCATTTCCCGCAGCAGCGATTTTTTACTGAGCACACAGGACACCTCAAAATTGCCGCCGATGCCGACACCAACCACAAACGGCGGGCAGGCATTGGCGCCGGCGTTTTTAACCACATCGACGATCCAATCGATAACGGCTTCTTTGGAGTCGGTCGGATTGAACATCCTGAACTGACTTTTGTTCTCGCAGCCGCCGCCTTTGGCCATCACCGAAATTTTAATATCGGCACCCGGTACAACTAAATGATGAACCACCGCCGGTGTATTGGTCTGCGTATTCTGCCGTTCGTTCAGCGGTTCGGCCACGACGCTTTTACGCAAGAGGGCTTTTTCATAAGCGAGGGCTACCCCATCATGAATCGCATCGATGATCGTCGCGGTTGGCTTTTCCGGCGGCGGACTGATGACCGTATTGGCCCCCTGCTCAACAAAAACAACTGTCAACCCGGTATCCTGGCATAAAGGAACACGCTTTTCTTTCGCAATACGCGCATTTTCGATCAATTGATTGAGAATCTGCTTTGCGCGCGCGTTGCTTTCATTGTCCCGGGCACGAACCAGCGACTCCAACACATCGGCAGGCAGGTTATAGGCGCAATCAATACAGAGCCGCTGCACGCATTCAATAACCCGGATGTATTGGAACATTTGCATCAGGGAATCGTTACCTTATAGGTTTTATAACGTGTATTCTCCAAATCATCAGCAACCGAAAAAGCAATCACATGATCGCCCGGTTCCAGGTCCTTGATCCGGATATTGAATATCTCAGACAGTGTGTCATAGACCAGATCATCCGGCAGTGCCGTGACCCATTTTTCATTGCTGTCAACGGTATACCGTACTTTGCCCAATACGGAAAGTGCGTCTGCAACAAGCATCTCAACGATGACACCCTTATCGATGACTTGCATTTGAGCATCGGCAATCTCAGGAGCGGTGTTATCGATCACAAAAACCCCGCTGATCCGTGAACCGGTGAGTGTGGTTTCAGGGGTATTGCTTTTGCGATCATTTGCAACCACACGCACTTCATAGCGGCCGTCTTCAACGGTCAGGCCGTTCCATTGAAATCGCGGCTTATCCAGTTCGTCCTTTAACGGGATCCACAGCGTTCGCCCGGCCTTACGGAACTGGAGCGTGTACTCAAGTGTATCCTTGTTGGCATCTCTTGCATTAAATTCGATATCGATCATACGCGGAGTTTTTTTATCGCGGGAGCGCCCGGCTTTCACCGAAATAACATTCGGAGGCAGGTTTGGAACCACATGTGCGACCGCCACCTTCCGAATAACAGGTGTTTGGTTATGATCCAAATTCGAGTTCAGTGTCAGGCGATACTGGCAAAACCGGCCTGTCGGACACGCCAAGTCTGTTGCTTTCACAAGGGTCTCTTCATGACTCCATGCCGAAAGCGTCGCATCATTCGGGTCTTTCACATTACCACTGCGGCACGACATCAGGATCTGGCACCCGTCAGGAATATCTGCCTCGATCTGCAGCTTTCCCCAGCGTGCCGGCTGCCCGGCATCGATCATCGCCGATTCAAACGTTCCCCTCTGAGTCAACGTCTTCTCCATTCGCATCAGGCGTGCCGGATTGGACAGCCCCAGATAGGTCGCACCGTTAATCTGTGCAATGGAGGTGATTTGCGAAGACGTATCATCATCGTAAACAATTCCTCTGTCTTCTGTCTGCAGATCGATAGAAAAAAGCTGTCCTTTATTACCGGTTCCGAGCCACAACTCCCCATCAGCCTGCAGCATCGAATAAAATATCGCAATCTCACTGAAGATATCCGTCACAAAACCATCCGGCGTGATCTTATAAACATGCCCGGCAACCTTAGTCGCAGGAGGCATCGGGGGCTTTGGAGCGGGCGGGTCTTCCTTTTTTTCTTTCGATTCATCATTATTCGCAGTTTTGAGCGATTCTGTTGAGGAAGAAGCCGGATCTTGGTCGCCATTGTCAGGCCGGCCGGGTTCTTTCTTCAAAGAAATCCCGGACACTTCCAACTGCATCATTGCTGCCTTTGCGCTGGAGGAGGCCGCATAGATATTGCCGCTGTCATCAACCAAAAGTGATGTCACCTCGTCCTGATCGGAGTCATAGAGAACCGTCGCATGTTTTTGCTCAGGATCAATCTTATAGATCAGGCCCCGCTGGTCGCTGCCGGCATAAACCATATTGTCATGGATCGCCAGCGAAAGGATGTTTTTATCTTTCGCATCATAAATCAGCTCCGGACTCTGGCAGAAGGGGTCCAGGCGGAACACAAGTCCTTCCGGGCCGGTACCAAGATAAATGACACCATCCTGATCGAGCGCCATGGCAAAAATATACTGCACCCGCTCATCTTCAAAAACCACTTCTTCTTTACCTTGATTCAAACGAACAAGTTTTCCGGTCTCACCGCTGACCGCAACCAGCAAACGGCCGGCAATATCGCTCGATACCGCAAAAACATGTTCATTACGAATTGCAGAATCCGCCCCGTCTGAAGTTTCATCAACCTCCACGGGATAAATCTGTTCACAACGGTCCTGATCATAGCGAAGCACCTTCGCGTCCGGACCGGTACCGAGATATACTGCCCCGCCTTTAACGGCGTATATCGTATGGATAGACCAGACATCCTCGAGCAGTTCACCGCAGTCAACTTCTGTGGTTTCCGGAGTCAGTCGGAGTGTTCCTGCCGAATCAATAACGATGTTCTTGACATCACCCTTTAAAAAATCGCCGCCGGACTGATGGCGGGTAATCACCGAGGTAACCGCCCGGCAAGCCGGAGCGAGACAAACTGCCAATAATACGATGTAGACATGTCGTTTCATTTAATACACCCTTAAAAATGGATTATTCATCTACCGTTAATTCAATTTTTGCTGTGCCGTCCGCGACCCTATCAAATTCGATACTGTTTTCAACCCAGTTCTTGTATGGCTCGATCTGGGTGAGCCGTTTGGAATCCTGCATCAGCAGCATCTTGGTCGGCGGCAGATCGGCAAGTTCATGCTGACGAATGACCAACCCTGTTGAGGGAATCGGCATCACAATATGCAATCGATCCCGTCGAAACTGCAAACTCTCCTGCAGCGCGGCATGCAGTGTCGGCATATCGACAGCACGGAACCGGTGCGGCGCCATTTTTGAAACAAACTGCTGGTATTGATCGGGACCCAGAATCTGAAGGGGGTATTTACCCTTGGGCAGACCTTTCGGAATCGTCAGAGAGATTTTGACCGCTGTTTCCTCAGAACGCTTGGATTTAAGCGTAACCAAAGCAGTAACTGATTGGCCGGGTTTGACCGTTGTTTGCGATAAGTCAACGGCCCGGATGGAACTAAGCCGGTCTTCCGGAATAATCTGAAGGCCGGCCTCAATCGATTCAATGACAACCTCTTGGAAAGGATTATTCAACAGCATCCCAACAGTCGATGATATTCGCTGGATCATCTGATCAATCCCCTGGCCGGAGGAAATATTGTTAATATGGATCGGATCGAACCCTTTGACTTTGATCTGCCCCTCATAGGTCACGGTATTTTCATAAGGCATCTTCCCCTGCATCTGTGCGGCCCCCGCCAGTACGCTCATCAGTATTCTTGGGGTGTAATTGCGTTCGACGGCAAGAAAACAGTCGTAGTCACGGTCTTTCGGGTCATTGTATCGTTTGACACTGATTTTCAAGGGAATTGTGTTGGGTTGTTCTCCAATCGTCCCTCGCACAGAAGCTTCCTGGTCAAACAGCAACGTTCCTTGGATCGGACCGGCCGTACCAAATTTGAATGAGGATCGGCGATGTGCAATGACAGTATGGATAACGCCTGCGGCCATGGGTATATTAATCGGCCCCTGCCCGGTAAAGCTATGACCAAAACCGTAAACCTGATCACCCACAATTTCGGTCACCGTCCCAATGGCTGACATGGAAATATCCCCGCCGCATAAAACCGCGGCCAATGTGCCGCCCCGTTCGAGTTTAATACCCGAATCCACCTCTGCGGAAACGGCATGCGAAGCGGCAAACGGCATAAAGCCCATCTGCTCAAATGTCTCGCGATTGCTTTCACACACATCCGCAGGCAATGACACGGCAAGCGGCAAAGACATGCGCGGCCCCGTCTGACATTGCCGGAGAGCATCCAGGTTTTTCTGAAAAAAAACATCCAGATCGATCGGCTGGGAATAATCATACCCGGCGGCCACCGCCGAACTGTCACTGGCGGTACCGGCACTTTCGACACTGCCCGTCTCAAGCATCTCTTCGATCGGTCGAACCAGGTACAGTGAATCCAGTGAACCATCCCATCCGGCAGCCAGCGCGCCGGCCAACCGACCGTCGATAAAAACCGGTGAACCGCTGCAGCCATGAACTGCACTGGAATGCACGAAACGCTCATCAAGCCCCTTCACGAGAATCATATCCCGACCAGGGGTTCTGTCCTTGATGACACTGAGAATTTTCAGCTCAAATCGCTCGATCTTCGCCCCCGAATAGACCGTCAGGCAGTATGCCTCCATATCCGTTTGAACCTCGTCCACGGAAATATATCTTTTTGAATCCAGCCCCAAAGCAAACGAATCGAAAAATAAAAGAGCCAATAATACCGATATAGATATCGTTGTCTTTTTACCAAACACCCCGCTATGTTTCATCTGACATCCTTGATTATTAGAATTTTCTGCAATAGAGAGTAAGGGTAGCTCTAATAATTGCTTTTGAGCGGCAAGTAGAAGATTTTTGTGTTCCGGCAAGGAAGACAAATCAGCCTTAGTTGAAGCTAAGGCGGCTTTGTCTCCACGCCGACCGGAACCAAAAAGATTCGCTTGCCCGCCAAAATGAATTTTTAGAGGTGCCCTAAATTTTTAGTATCGCCAAACAATGATTGCATGTCAAAGGTAATTTCTCTATAATGCCCGTTTTATCCGATTAAGATAAGACTGATAATATGCTGTAGAGTTGAATTTAACTCATGACAGGGACAAAAACTAAGATTTAATATTGAGAGGTTAATATGGATTCAGAACATCGCCATGAGCTGAAAACAAACGAACTGGCCGAGTGGTTGACCCATCTGCCGGAACTGATAAAGAAAAATGCCAATATGATCATTGGGGTCGTCCTGATCGCTGTTGGAGTTATTACCTGGCCAATGTTTAACAAAATGAGCCAAAAGAAGGAGATGGTCGAACAAACTGAAGTAACCCAAACGATCCAAATGCTGGACAAGGATATCGCCGATGTCCTTAATGCACCGGCGGAAGATCCCCAAGCAAAAGCCGATGCATTGGACCAATTGGCGGTTAATGTGGAAACGCTCCTGGAGAGGGCGCCTGGTATCGAAAACCCGAACCTGGCAGCTCTGGTTTGGATCAAGACGGCTCAGGCCATCCGCACAGAACTTCATCTGCGCAAAGATGTTGATGCCGAAATACTCGAAGGCCGGATCGAAAAAGCAAAAGGTGCTTACGAACAGGCATTTGCAACAGCTGACACCGCGACACTGAAAGCAACGGCGCAGTTTGGACTGGGCCTTTGTTCTGAAGAACTGGGGCAAACGGATCAAGCGGCAGAAATCTACCGGCAAATCATTGATGAGGAAAGTTATAAGGCAACCGTACGGCCAACACAGGCACAGAAGCGACTCGACGGGCTTGATGAGAATGCCGAGGGCTTTCATTTTGCCGCTGTTCCGGTCATAGTCGAAGAGGCCGTCGCGCCAATCGTGGAAGAATCCACGGTGACCGAAGAAACAGCAGAAGACACCGACACCAGCCAGTCTGCAGAGGAAACAACTGAAGCGCAGACACAAGAGCAGTAACCATTGCCATGGCCGAGTCCACAGAGAACTACCCCGCCGACAAGGATGTTAACGCCGGCGATGCGCTTTCAGAAGAGGCCATTTTCGAGCTGGAAAACAACCTGACCGATGAACAGGCAGAGGAACTGGCCGGACGTCAACTGCGTTTTCGCGTGGGGGTCAATCTCAAGTTCAATCGGCTGGATAAGTATCTCTGCGGCCGTTTTAGCTGTTTCAGCCGTACCCGCCTGCAAAAACTCATCAAAGAACAGGGGGTTAATGTCAACGGACGCCCTGCCAAAGCCAGCCATAAACTGCATCCGGCCGATGAGATCGACCTGATTCTCCCCGCCAAAGAAGTGCGGGAGCTGATTCCCGAGAATATCCCCATCAACCTGCTCTATGAAGATGACGATATGCTGGTTCTGAACAAACAGCCGGATATGATCGTCCATCCGGCACGAGGTTACAAAAGCGGCACACTGGTCAACGGACTGGTTTATCACTTCCAGAACCTCTCATCCTGCCCCGACGACATCCGCCCCGGCATCGTGCACCGGCTGGATCGAAACACCACCGGTTGCCTGGCCGTTGCCAAGAGCGACACCGCTCACTGGAAACTGTCCCGGCAGTTCGCCGAACGCACCACAAAAAAGACCTATATCGCCATTGCACATGGTACGCCGGAACTGGATGCGGACTGCATCAACCAACCGCTGGGGGTACATCCGACTGTACGGGAAAAATACGCCATCCGCCACGATATCGGCAAGGAAGCGATTACTATTTATGAAGTTTTGGAGCGATTCCGCGGGTTCTCACTGCTGAAAGTGAACATCAAAACCGGACGAACCCATCAGATTCGTGTGCATCTGGCTTACCTTAAAAATTCCATCGTTGCCGACGACATGTACGGCGGCAAGGTGGTTTATCCCTGGCAGATTGAAGACCGGGATGCTGCACCGGAGCAGCCGCTGATGGGCCGCTGTGCCCTGCATGCCTGGAAACTGGAGATCAATCACCCAAAGACAAATGAACGAATGAAATTCGAGGCCCCCCTGCCCGATGATATGCAAAACCTGCTGGAGGCCCTCCGTGAACACCGGAAAATTTAGGGAATCTATAAAAAATATCGCCTGTAACCGCATTTTACACAACAGGTTACAAAAACACCCTCTAAATTCTCCTTTTTTCCTGTTGAATCAATCGATATTAGGTGTATAATAAAGTCAATAGTTATTGCTCTTTTTCTTCTTATTAGTAGTGTTTCTTTAGAAACTGAGGCGACTTTGTTATATAGTTGATATTTTACAAAATTCGAATGCGTCTCAGCAAGGCTGGTATCGTCGATACCGGCCTTTTCTATTGCGCTGAATCATCTCAAGAGGCGTGCTTGCGGTTGACGGTCACAACCGCGGCCAGCAGGATATGACGAAGCCGGTCTGTGCTGAGCTTTTCCAAATAATCGGAGGTGAAATCCAATTTTATCCCCCCGTCAAAATGCAGCAGCCGACGAATCACTTCTCGTTTACTCATCGAGGCAATTTTAGAACACATGTTTTCAAAAGAAAAATCGGCGGACATCTTTACTTTCCCTAATCGTTGCTCATACACTAAATCTATCGGACAATTTTATAATGGCTTTAACCTGCTCTTCTAAAAATTACAAATCATTTTTGATTACCCGCCTCCATACTCTCTACGCATTTCGTCTTCATTCAGTTCAATGCTTTTTTTTTGAAAACCACATCAAACTCTGCTACCCTTATCACTATGAAAACAGAAGATCTCAATTATAACTTGCCCGAAGAACTGATCGCCCAGCATCCATCCGAAGAACGCCGGCAGTCCCGGTTACTGGTGCTGGACCGGACGGCGGGCACGCCGGTGGACCGTCAATTCAGCGATCTGGCCGGGTATCTTGGGGCAGGCGACTGTTTGGTCCTGAACAATACCAAGGTTTTGCCCGCTCGATTCTACGGGCGAAAACTGACCGGGGCACAACTGGAAGGGCTTTTTGTCCACGAAGAACCGGACGGCGGGTGGCAGGTGCTGCTAAAGAACTCCCGCAAGGTCAAGTCCGGCGAGACGATCGAACTGCTGGATCGAACCGGCAGCCCCTGGGGGCGGGTTACCGCCGAACGCAGCGAAAGCAAAGGACAATGGCGGCTGAAGCCCAGCCAGCCGATCGATGCGTTTGCGGCGTTGGATCAGATCGGACTGCCTCCCCTGCCGCCATACATCAAACGCGGCCGAAAAGATACTTCAACTGCCGAAGACCTCCGGCGGTATCAAACGGTTTACGCAAGCGAACCCGGAGCCGTTGCGGCGCCGACCGCCGGGCTGCATTTTGATGAACCGACCCTTGAAAAAATCAGGCATCTCGGAATTAAGATCGCCTACGTCACGCTGCATGTGGGCATCGGAACCTTTCGACCGGTACAAACCGAAACACTGGACGAGCACCCGATGCACGAAGAACGCTATGAGATCGGCACCGAAGCGGCTGACATTATAAATGATACCGTCGATACGGGCGGGCGGATTATTGCGGTGGGAACCACCTCGGTCAGGACGCTGGAAAGCGTGGCCAAAGATCGCCATGTCCAGCCGGCACAGGGACAAACGAAACTGTTCATCCAACCCAGCTATGCGTTTAAGATCGTCGATGCGATGCTCACCAATTTTCACCTGCCCAAGTCCACTTTACTGGCTTTGGTCGGGGCATTCGCCGGAATGGAAATGATCATGAACGCCTACCAGTACGCCATCGAGCAAAAATACCGCTTCTACTCCTACGGCGACGCAATGTTTATCTTTTAAAATTGACGGGGTTCATCCAATTGCGCATAATGAGCCCTCTTGTTTGGGGATCCTAATTGTATACTTGAAAGGTTTTGAAATTCGTGAAAATTTTAGTTATTAATGCGGGCAGTTCGTCGATCAAATACCAGCTGTTTGACATGCCCGGTTGGAATATTCTGGCCAAAGGCATGGTTGAACGCATCGGGCAAACCGACGCAGCGCTCGTCCATAAATATAACGACGACAGCCACATGGCACAGGTCGAAGCGCCCGATCATGAGGCCGCGATGGCGGTTATTCTATCGACTCTTACCAACGAGAAAATCGGAGTTGTTCAGGACATCAGCCAAATTCAGGCCGTCGGACACCGCGTGGTTCACGGCGGCGAGGAATTTTCCGGTTCCGTCCTGATCGATGACCACGTACTGGAATCAATCGACCGATTTTCGGATCTGGCGCCGCTGCATAATCCGCCGAATTTGATCGGCATTCGGGCAGCCATGCACGCCCTTCCAAATGCCGCGCAGGTTGCCTGCTTTGATACGGCCTTTCACACGACACTGCCGAAAACGGCCTATCTGTACGCCCTGCCATATGCTGTTTATGAAAAGCACCAGGTCCGTCGATACGGCTTTCACGGAACAAGTCATCGCTATGTGGCCCGGCGATGCGCCAAACTGATGGGCCTCGATAAAACACAAGCCAATATCATCACGGTCCACCTGGGCAACGGCTGCTCAATCACCGCTGTCAAGAACGGCAAAAGCGTCGATACCTCAATGGGGCTGACCCCGCTGGAAGGATTGGTCATGGGCACCCGCTGCGGCGATATTGACCCGGCCATCCTGTTTTATCTCGGCGATAAGGGCTATGACGTGCAGCAGCTCAACGATATGTGCAACAAGCAAAGCGGCCTGCTGGGTATTTCCGGCACGTCTAATGATATGCGGAATCTGAAAGAGTTGGTCGCTGAGGGTAACGAGCGGGCCAAACTGGCCGTCGATATCTTCTGCTATCGCATCACCAAATACATCGGAAGCTATACCGCCGTGCTGGGTCGGCTGGATGCGGTCGTCTTTACCGGCGGCATCGGCGAGAACAACCCGGACCTGCGAGCCCAAATTTGTGCCGAACAGTCTCAGATCGGCATTGAGATTGACGCGGCAGCAAACGAAGCCAAATCCTCCGACAACCGGCTCATCAGTACACATGACAGCCGCGTAAAAGTCTTTGTGATCCCAACAGACGAAGAGGCCTCGATCGCCGGAGACACCTACGAACTGGCTACTGCGAGGTCATAAAACCCTAAGCACTAAATCTTAAATCCAAAACAAATGCTGAATCAATGTAACGTTAAAGAAGGGATTGTGCAAAATGTTAGCAAGAAAAATTGACGTTTCCATTTTCGGCCTCTTGTGTGTCTCTTTGTTCCAGAGCTTGACATTGGGGGTTGCAATTCAAGCTTCAGATGCCGAGAAAGAGGAGTATAGGCAAGATTTAGCTATAATTGAAGCCAAGCGAGCATCATTAAACCCAAAATTGGACAAAGCGGCTTTTCAAAAGGATCCGGATGGATACATGAAGCAACTCATGGCTTCACGAGATAAAAATGATCTGGATGCCTACGAAAAATTCGCGGATGTTATCCTGAACAAATGGAGCCCCCAAAGCCCCGAACACTATGGGTGTTTAACACTGGAGTTATGCAAACCGCTTAGTTCCGGCAATTTTAACAACGTGCGTGATGTTGGGTTGGCGAGAAAGTACGCTTTGTCGGCTCTTGAGAAGCCGGATGAAATCCCCCTTGAGTTGGAACTGGAATTAACAGGTCATGTGATGACACATCCGGGGATGCGTTATTCTCCCAAAGGGCAGGAGTTTGCCCAGAATAGGCAAAAAGACTGCCAGGTACGGCTCCACGCATGGAAACGCTTACTTGATGCGATTGATCCAACATGGGACCCCAATGAGGGGTTGAGTTATCCAACGGAGATTCCTCGGGGAGTGCAAGCATGGGCTGGCGGGACGGACCCAAAGGCAATTAAAGATCCTGTTGTCCGCGCAGAATATGAAGCGATCCTTGAGGAATACAGAAAAAAAACAGAAAAATATAATGAGCAATACAGATTGCGTAAATGGTTTAAACGTTACCCGAAGAAAGCAGAAGAATATATAATCCGAGCATATTCTACTGCTCCGTATAATAACGAAGAGTTAGTTCAATACCTCAATGACTACAAAATTGGAGAAGAAATAAACGCTCGAATTATTGACGCCGTAACAAAAAACATCGAGAAGCAAAATAAAAAACCGTAACCGAGTAGGCCGGGGAAAATGTAGATAATCAGTAATTCAATTCCCCTACATCGGTCGCTGCAGGAGAATGCCGCAGTTTCGCCAGAGTTGGGCGAAACTGTCACGCGGGATATGAACAAGCCCCGCCATCGGGTCGGCGACGGTGATGGTGTTTTCACTCACCGCCAGGACCGCCACACAGTGATCCGTCGCCGGAGCGTCTCGCACCACCGCCAGCAGGATCGCATCGTCGGGAAGTTGATCGATTGAATTCATATGCAGAAAAGAATACTCGATCCCATCGGCTGCATAGTTACTCTTGAGCGTCTTATACAAATCCCACGGAGACGTGCCGATGACCGGACTGGTGCGTGCCTGTATAGCGAGATCGCCCTCTACTGCTTTAACGCCAAAACAGTTCAGGGCCGTTACCGCCGCGGCCGGACCGCAGGTAAACGGCTGGCTCTGCCGGCAAACACCGTCAATGTCGATCCGTGTCTGTGAGTTTGCAAGATCGGATTGGATCAGAGCCGGACCTAAAAACGGAAAACTGACTAAAATCGCAATAAAGAAAGCCATGACCAGGCACGTGATAAAACGGGAAGCATAGCTGCGAAGCTGCGTTAATGGAGCCGTCAGGCCAAGCGTCACCGCGAACGCCAGCAGAACAAATCGCAAACGGCTGGCGGCAATCGGGCGAAGCAGAGGAAATGTTTCCCACAAACTGCCCTGCCGGGACAGCAAAACCAGGCCCACTACGGCAAATGAAGCGCCCATTGCGAAGATACGGGCGGATATGGACTGACGGGATGCCCAGCGCCCCAATACAATCCCAATAATTGCGATCAGCAGAATCCCAAGTGTTTCAAACCACAGCATTCGTTGTCTCCCTTGCCGTTTGCCAAAATCCCGGAAGGGGTCAACAGGAACTTTGACAATATATTTTCATCACCCCATTTATCCTTATCATATCACAAACACCCCCCCGGCCGCAAGCGATAGACCTCTCAGACAGCGACCAAACGGCACTCTCTTAACAATTCCGCCCGGCAGGCCCACTGGAACTGTTTTTATCGGACAACGGCTGGGAATAATACAAGATACTGAAAATATTTTTTCCGATCAGGTGTTTATTTAGGGGATGCTTCTTCGAGTACCTGCGATTACTTCCGGGCTGGGGGGAACTTGGCCAGTTAGCGCGGCAATGCGTTTGGACAGTTCGGTGTTATCCATTACACCGGCAAACTGTTCAGAGCCGGGGCCAAAGGCGTACACCGGCACATCGGCGGCGGTGTGCGAACCACTTGTCCATTCGGGACGGATTTCTTTCTTTTTATCCTTCAGAACAAGCCCGCCGGTTTCATGGTCGGAGGTCACGATCACCAGCGTATGACGGTCGCGTTTCGCAAACTCGATCACCTCGTATACAGCCATATCGAACAACAGTGTCTGGCGAATCACGCGGTCCGTATCATTCGCATGAGAGGCCCAATCGATCTGGCTGCCCTCGATCATCACAAAAAACTTCGGTTTTCGCGTAAGCCATCCATCGTCTTTTTTGCTCAGCAGTTTAATCGCTGTTCGCGTCATTTCCGCTAAGGACGGTTCCGGTTCAAACGTCGTCATCCCCTCGTCGGCAAACACTCCAAGAACCGGAAACTGATTCAACGCCAACAACTGCTTCCTGCTTTCAACAAGCTGATACCCACACTTTTCTGCCTCGATAAGCAGATTCCGGCCGTCTTCGCGAACACCCTTTTCGATTCCTTTCGGGAGGAAGAACTTTTTCCCGCCGCCAAGCAGAATATCCACATGATTGTCCAGCATTTGGGCAGCAATTTGCTTTTGTTTATTGCGCGAATCCACATGCGAGGCAAACCCCGCCGGCGTGGCATGGGTGATGGCCGAAGTCGCGACAAGCCCGCTGCGCCATCCATCAGCTTGAAGGGCTTCAAGGATGCTGACGTGCGGCACTTTATCCGGCGTCATGCCGATCATACCGTTGTTGGTTTTGACCCCGCAGGCCATCGCAGTTACCGCTGCGGCTGAATCCGTAATGAGATTGTCAACCGAGCAGGTTCGCATGACCCCCGCGACGGGCAGCCGCTCCATATGCAGTTTTCTGTTCGGCCCTACCGTTTCGTGGCGGGCCAGGGCAACGTGATTAAACCCCATGCCGTCACCAATACACAAGATAATAGTACGGATCTGACCGCCGGAAATATTTCCCAGCGTTTCATCTGAAGAGGCCGGAAGATAAAAAGAATACCCCGCATCCAAATCAGCCGGCGCGGCCATTTCGTAATCAAACTTTTCAGCCGCCAAAGCAGGCGATAGACACAACGCAAACACAAAAAAAACGATTATCTGCACCTTTACATTTCTCATAGAATCTCCCTTTTCAATCGCAGTACTTACCCCTTTGCTTTGGCATACCAGTCGGGGTCCTGTGCGAGTTTTTCACGAGCTTCAGTGGTCATCATTTCAAATGCCGGATGAGAGCTTTCCCAGGCGCGATCGCTAAACGGCGTGGTTTTCATCTTGTTTATCTCGACTTCGGCATCTGTGAAATACGAACCATAAATATGCAGGGAGTCGCTGATATCGACATACCGCCCGACACGGACAGACAATCCGATCTTGGCCGCTATCGCGTCGGCGATGGTTTTTTGCAGATCTGTCAACGCATAGGCATTCATAAACCATGCCTTATACAGATCGCGGCTGCGCCAATGGGTGTTCATATTCAAAACATAGCCCCCGTCATCCTGCACCAGGCGGCACCAGATGCGCTGCAGGCACGGCGGGTCATCGGTCTTGGGATCGCAGGACGGCATCCAGGTAATCGCCTGACTGCGGCGGGTATGCGTACACTGCGCCAGCGAATCAATAATATACTGGATCTGATCAAACGGAACGAACGGCTTGGGACTGTCCGGATCACGCAAATCCTCAACCGGTGAATAGGCGAACATTCGCTCGTGATAGGTATAGGTCCACTTGCCCGCCGCCGGATCGATCCAGTGATCGTGAATGCCCGCGACAACTTCCTGCCGATACGACTCCAACTCTTCCGGTCCGCCGGGAAAGTTTTTATGAATCCGCGGCTCATTGAACGGATTGGCCACAGTGATCATGACGGTCGCATCCTTGCTCGGCGGATCATCCGGTTTGTCGTACTGGGTCTTGATCGTCAGGCCCTGCTCCCAGACGGCAACAACCGCCTTTTCCCACGCTTCGGGCAAGCACTCAGCCGTAACGTTAATAGTCGGAACATCCGCTGTCGATAATAGGGTCGTCATGAGTACATCCTCCGTAATGATCGCTTAAAGTTCTAATTCTTCATCCGTAATATGAAACTGGGAACGCAGGTCCTCAGGAACCTGGGCCAAAATCTCTTTTGCCTGACATTCATATTCAGTGCCGGGATAGTCCTTGATAACACTGCGGCAGATGGCCACAGTCTGACTGTAGCCGGCCACACCCTTTTGAGCCAACTCCAAATAGCTGCGAGCAAACTCCAGTTTCTTCTGGACCTCAGAATTGTCCTGAGAAGCCGCTTTCTCTGCTTCTTCTGCCGGTTTTGTTTCTTCCGCTGGTTCGACCGCAGTGTCCTGCGAGGCCACCTGCGGTTTCGCATCGACGGATGCTTCTTGCTGGTAGTTCCCCGAACAAGCGGGTAAAAACGTCAGCAATGAGATAAAATAAATAAAATGGAAGTATCGTGTCATCATAAATTTTCTCCTATGGAAGCATAAGTTCATCATCTGTAATTTTATAGAGATGTCGCTTGTTCTCAGGAACCTTCCGCAACAACATGCGTGCCTCATGCTCATATTTTGTCCCGGGATAGTCGCGGATAATTTCTCTGCAAAGCTTGACCCCGTTTTTATAAGTTGTAACATATTTGGCAGTGTTCATAAACAGGTCTCTTGCATAAGTCATCTTCTTTTGGGCCTGTATATCTTCATCAAACGGTAATTCGCGGTAAGTCTTAGTTGCAGCGGCGGCTGGCTGCGTCACAGGCCGTGCCGCTTTAGCAGGAGTGTTCGGGTCAGCGGCCGGCTTATTGGGATCTGCAACGAACCTGGATGCTCCCGCAGGAATATTCGGATCGGTCGCTGGTCTATTGGGGTCTGGAAGCGGCTTGGGTGCTTTCGCGGGACGTCCTGGCTGCATCATCGGCATCATCATTTCCATCATTTCCGGGTCCATCATCCCCGGTGAAACGGCCTGGTAGGGTTCTGCTGCTTCCCGCTGCTTTTCCAGGTCGATCTCAACACCCGTCAATCTCATCAGGACAAACGCGGGTGCAAATCCCTCCGCGGCCCCTGCATAGTTTACTTTTCCATTCTGGTTGACAATAACCATAAAAGGCCGCCGAATATCCATGCCCGCAAAGACCCTGCCGCCGGATTTCGGATGAGTTGCGACGATCGTTGGATAGTCAAGCTCCTCGTACGTTGGCAAACTATTGAAAAAATCATCTAAGGCTTTCGCTTGTGCCATTTGCTGCTGCCTTTGTCGCTGCATCTGCTGCTGCATCTGCCGGTTCCCCCTGCTCCTTGCATTTCGACTGCCTCTTGAGCCTCGACTGTTCCTTACGTCTCGCCCCCCGCCGTAGGTGTTCTTAAGTTTGGGAACAGCGGTATTTACCTGGACAAAATGAACGTCGGCATTGTCTTTGAATTCTTCCAGAAGATATTCGAAATAGTCCCGTTGTCCCTGGAAACCGTAACCTTGCCCCGCTGACGATTCGCCCCCTTCCTGGAAGAGCAGCAGGCAAACCACATTACCCGTGCCGGCTTTAAATTCGACTTTTTCACCGGTCGAAGACTGCATCTTCAGTTGTGAAAATTTGCGCCCCGTCATATCCACTTGCAGCATTTCAGGGCCAAAGTCCAGCAACCCCTTCCTTAACTCATTCGATGTCTCAGTCTCCAGCGGCTCTGGTTCCCTTCGACGGTTGCGGTCGGATCTGCCGTAACCGCCGCGGCCCGATTCAAATCCTCCTGCCCGTCGCGATGAGCTTTTGGAGGTGCTCTCGGATTTCACTTTTTTGCCATTCATCATCGACAGCAGTGCCTGGCTGGCCCAGGCATCCTGATTGGTCGGATCCATCTTGTACGCCCTCGCCGCCCATAGAGAACTGTCTTTTTGGGGAAGAAGGTAAAAATCCGTCCATGACTGCAGCAGCATAAAAGTAGCACGCTGTTTAACCTCATAAGCCGACATATTGGATTTGTTGTCCTCAAGCAGTTGTTGACTCGTTTCGAGCAATGCCTGCTCTGTCCGCCGATTACAGTTTATGTCCGCCAATATCGTCTCCAGCGATTGGCGAATTTTCAATGCGTCCGCTCGCCCCTCTTCCGAGAGTCCGCGTCCGGTGGCCCGAGCCGCCGTGCGCTCTGCCGGACCCACCTGGTTTGGATCGGCCCACAACTGACAGGCCGCTAACAATACAAAAACAACACAAAACCAGGCGATTTGATATTCCCGCCATTTATTTATAGGCATCAAAAAACTCCGTAAAAACAACCCCATACATTTTCTAAACATAATATTCTATTTTACCATGCCAAAAGACCTTCGAAAAGAAAATCTTTCAAAATCGCCTTTCTTGATTCCATCTTTACGGTGCGATTTGATCAACAAAACAGGATTGACTTTTGGCCCCGGGGCCCGTAAGATGCTCTAAGTGTTGTATTAATCGAGATTTCTGAAAATTCGAGAGCACTTATGTTTACCGGGATCATCGAAACCGTTGGAACCGTCCGGCGACTGCTGTCGAAAGACGAACAGATGCAGATCACCGTGGAGATCGGCCCAATTGCCGAAGGAACCGCCTTGGGCGACAGTATTGCGGTCAACGGCGTTTGCCTGACGGTCTGCCGGCTGGATGGTGCCACTGCGGCCTTTGATGTCAGCACCGAAACCGTCCGCCGCAGCAGTTTAGCTGCCCTCAAAAGCGGCTCAAAAGTCAATCTCGAACGGGCCATGAGTGCTCAGGACCGGTTTGGCGGCCACATTGTGCAGGGCCATGTCGATGGAACCGCAAAAATCACCGCCATTCGTAAACAAGCCAACTTTGCCGAGTTCAGATTCGAAGCGTCCGCCGAACTGCTGAAACAGATGGTCCCGAAAGGGTCCGTCGCCATTGACGGCATCAGCTTAACCGTCGAAAAACTGGACACCACCGGCTTTGAAGTTGCGCTGATCCCGACAACCCTGGCCGAAACCACCTGGTGCCAAGCCAAGGCAGGCGATATTGTCAACATCGAAACCGATATCCTTGTCAAGATCATCCAGCAGCAGCTGGCCGCCATTGTCCCGGGCTCCAAGAGCTTGACGCTTGAGCAGCTAAGAGAGCACGGTTTCTGACAATGGGTGCTTCGCGGCACAACCTGGTCGGCAATGAAATCGCCATTGGCATTACGATGGGCGATCCCGGCGGCATCGGCCCGGAGATCGTTGTTAGGGCACTGTCCGACCCGATGATCCGCCGACTGGCCAAATTTATCATTTTCGGACTGGATGAACAGCTTGAATACGCCGCCGATCTGATTGAAATGGAATCTTTCTGGCTCCGTCACCCACATGAAAAACTCAGCCGGAACTACCCGCGACAAGTTGTCGTCGCCGATTATGATGAATACTCCCTCCCCGCCTGGGTCCACTGCCCAACACGCATATCCGGCCAGGCCTCCATGCAGTTTTGCCGGGACGCGATCGAGGCCGCTAAAGATGGGCTCATTGACGCGGTGGTCACGGCCCCCATCAGCAAAACAAGCTGGAAACAGGCGGAAAGCCCGTGGACCGGGCATACTGAAATGTTGGCGGATGTGTGCAAGTCGCCGCGAAAGGTGATGATGTTTGTCGCCGGCCCGCTCAAGCTGGCATTGGCAACAATCCACGAGGCGCTCTTTGAAGTGCGGCACAAGTTTACCATTGGGTGCGTATTCGAGCCGATCGATCTGCTCAATGACGCATTGAAGGGCTATTTCGGAATCGACAAACCGCGTATCGCAGTAGCGGGACTGAACCCGCACGCCGGCGAAGACGGTCAGTTTGGCGACGAAGAACGGCGGATCATCAGCCCCGCCATCCTGCTGGCACAGGAGGCGGGCATTAACTGCAGCGGCCCCTATCCGGCGGATACATTATTTTACCACGCCGCTCAGGGGCAATATGATGGTGTTGTCGCGATGTACCACGACCAGGGACTGATTCCGGTTAAAATGGTTGCTTTCGATAAAGCGGTTAATGTCACCATCGGCTTGCCGATTATTCGCACCTCGCCGGGGCACGGAACCGCTTTTGACATCGCCGGAAAAGGCGTCGCTAACGCTAACGCCATGAAAGAGGCCATCCGCGTGGCCGTCCAAATGGCAAAAACAAAGCAAAAGGTGAAAAAACTACGAACTACGAATTGCTAACATGCAAACAAAACAGGACATTGAGCGATTACTGGCCGGTGCCGGCACACAACCCAAACACCGGCTCGGTCAGAACTTTCTGATCGACCTGAACCTGATGCGGCTGCTGATACAGTCCGCGCACCTGAACGAACAGGATGTTGTGCTGGAGGTCGGAACCGGAACCGGTTCGTTCAGCGAGGCAATCGCCAAGCAAGCGGGGCGGCTTATCACAGTCGAATACGATACCGTCCTGTTCAACATCGCCCGGACGCAGCTTCGTAAATTCGACAATGTAACACAGTTTAACCTGGATGTTCTGGAAAATAAAAACGCGATTCAGCGGGAAGTCCTCGACGCGGTACAGGCGACCCAGGATGAACTCGGCGGGCGATTGCTGCTGGTGGCCAATCTGCCGTATAATGTCGGCTCCAGTGTGATGGCGAACCTGATCTCCGGGCCGGTTACCGCCGACGGAATGTTTGTAACGATCCAAAAGGAAGTGGCCGATCGGATGGCCGCGACGCCCGGCGGCGCCGACTATGGCACACTGAGTATTCTGATGGCGGCAACGGGAACCGTTCGTTTCTTACGAAAACTTCCCGCCAGTGTATTCTGGCCGCGGCCGCAGGTCGAATCGGCGATGGTCAGCTTTCATCGCGATAAAAAGAAAGTTCAGCAAATCCACGATATGCAGACTTTCCGCGAGGTGATTAATCTGTTTATGGGCCACCGCCGCAAGATGCTCAAAGCATGCACTAAATTCGCCGCCGGCAACCTCGAAAAAGTACGGCACTGGGCAGAACTCTTTGATGAAGCCGTCGTCGATCCCCACAAGCGTCCCGAGGAACTGACCCCTAAAGGGTACATCAACATCGCCAATCTCTGCTACGAACAAACCCGGTGAAAAAATCGTCTGCTCTACCGGACCTCTGACTGCACAAGCGTCTTGCCTGCCGTATTCAGCATTCGCAGGGACACCTTTTTCGAATCCGCTTTCAATACCATCACCGTTCCCTGCTTTAGAGAAGGACCGCCGCCAATCACCAGCGGATAAGGAGGCGAATGCGGACACCGCTTCTGGCCTGTTCCTGCTTTGTTATAATTCTCGCATTTGTCATTTACACAAATGCAATCCTTCTCAAGCACACGCCACTGGTGATCGTGCGCTCCCAGTGCCAGATCAATATCGGCTTCGGCCAAAACCGGCGACCAGAAACCCCGACAATACTTGGCACTCCAGTAATTAACATTGTAAAGCGGAATATGGCTGGCAAAAATGTGATATTTGGCGGCCCTGTATTCCGGTTTTTTTATTTCGCTCTCAATCCATTTGGACTGCCGCTGGCGATAGGGTTCAAACTTATCTTTCCGCTTATCACCGTCTTCACCGGCGTCATTGAACAAAAACCAAACCGGCCCGGCCGGATATGAGAAATGAAAATTCTGCTCATAGTACGATGCGGCGGGATCCAGGCCGGGCAGATCAAACAGATACCCCATTTTTCCTGAAAAGTAGCCGCGGCATTCGTGGTTGCCGCGAACATAAAGAATCGGTTTTTCCGCACCGTTCAAAACCCGGACCAGTTCAGCCAGTGTAGTCATAATCTTCCGGCCGTCACCATTCCACGACGGGTCGGTCCAACAGTCTCCCAAAAGTATTGTAAACTCATAATCATCCGCCGCAACGTGCTTCATCACCGCCTCGGCGGTTCCGGTTCGGTTGTGAACATCGTTGAGAAGAATACAGCGCATCGTGTCAGTATCCGACGCGGGGGTCTTGAAATGGTATTGCTTTTCGACAACCGGCTTGTCGTCAACCTTATATTCAAGATTGTACCGATATTCCGTGCCGCCCTTTAAATCCGTGAGCCGCACTTTCCACATGGTCGCCGAGGTTCCCGGGATGGGCGTTGCGGTTGCTGAATGAGAAACACGATCCACCTCTGACGCATTTTTGACAACAGCGGAAACGTCCTGCGCATGGTCCGAGACAAAGCAAATGGTCATTGCTGTCGCGGACGGGTTCTGCAGGTACGGCCCCACGGTCCATTTGACAAACGGCGGCACAACTTCTTTTTTCTGCTCGGAGGATTCCGCGGCGATGGCCGGTGCCGTACAGAACAGGCCCGCCAAAGCGGCGGCCCGCATAAAATCTCTTCGGTTCATAGTCAATCCCTTTCTCGTAACACACTTCTGCACTAAAGACATAACATTACCGCATTGCCCTCGAATGGTCAATTATCAATCGCAAATAAACACGAATTAAACCCCTCCGGCCTGACGGCCACCTCCCCTTGGCAGGGAAGGAGCATAATCGGGGTAAATTGGGTTCGATTGGGTTCGTTTTTTGGGAAAACAGGCATTAGTGAATAAGGATTTACGATGATTTTACGGATTGGAAAATTGGGTTCGTTTGTCATAATTCAGTCCTTAGTCTTTAGTCCTCAGTCCTTAGGGGAAACGGAGCGGCTTCGCCGCGACTGAATTATTCCGAAGCAAGATGCTTCGGCCACATTGGCGGGATGACAGTTTTGAGTTCACTGGTTTGGCTCCTTCTTGTTCCTGTTATTCATATTTTCCTTCTATATAGTAATGTCGGTTTGGGCGTATTTTTAACCCTGAATTTTTGAGAAATGTAAGTTTTTTTAGAATTCCCCGGGTTTCACTTCCTCCTTCGCTATTCAGCTTCGATCTTGCCCACGGCCAAGCACAGCTTGACCGTGCCACCCACAGAAAAATCAATCTTCAATCATCAGACCAAGTCATCCCAGTCACCCGTCGGTGTTCTCTACGAATCCAAAGTCCATCAAAATTGCCAACGATTGGTACCCCCCACGGCCACCCATCGGCAACGACTGCTCAAAAAAATATCAGCCTTATTACCAAGGCGATTAAACCCACAAGAGCAATAATAAATCCCAATCCTCCAAATGTTACATGAACGCCAAACACTACATCTCGAATCCGACTTTTTGTTCTTTGAAAAGCAATTACGGGCGAGACAAACAATAAACTGATTAAAAGTCCCACGACAACACCATAAAAACCAAATTCTAAAAAACTCTTTTTGAAAACGAGTCCCCAAATACCTATGGCAATCCCGTAACATATCAGTAATTGCAAAGAAATAAAAATTGCTGTCATCACAGATTCGCTTCTATGGATTGGCATGCTCACAGCATTTATTTCTTCACCCAATTCTTTCATTACATTTGGGTCGGTTGTATCTTTACCTTCTGATTCAGCTTCGGCAATCATTTTGTCAGCTAAATTAGCTTCCATTTGCAATGTTTCTAAAAGGAATGTATTGCTATCTTTAATCTTCGATAAATCATCCAATCCAAGCCGGGTAACTCTATACTTATCGACATTTGGTCTCGAATACAACTCCGCTTTAATGAGTCTGCCTTTACTCAAGAAATTCCTTTTTTCTTTTTAATCTCGGTGTTCTCTGTGGCCTCTGTGGCCTCTGTGGCTCATTTTAATGCGGGCGAGACGCCCGCGTTCCCAGTGTCAAAACTTCCGGTCGAGTTTTCGGTAGCTGATGGCTTCGGAGATGTGTTCGGATTGTACGTTGTCGCTGTTTTCGAGGTCAGCAATCGTGCGGGCGACTTTGCAGATCTTGTCATGGGCACGGGCGGACAGGTGAAACTCGACAATCGCCTGCTTAAGCATCATTTCCGACTGTTCATCCAGAGCACAGTCTTTTTCGACCTGCTTATGCGACATCGTCGCGTTGGTCGTGGTGGTACTGTTAAACCGCTGCCGCTGGCGATCGCGAGCGTGCTGCACCTGGGTTCGCAGTTCTTTGGAGCCGCTGCCGTTGGAGGTGCTGCGGAGTTTACGGAACTCGACCGGCGGCACCTCGATATGAATATCCATCCGATCCACCAGCGGGCCAGAAATTTTCGACAGATAGCGCTCGACCTGAAGCTGCGAACAGCGGCAGCGTTTGGCGTTGGTACCATGGTAGCCGCACGGACAGGGGTTCATCGCTGCCAGCATCATAAACTGAGCCGGAAAACACAGCGTACCCTTCGCACGGGAGATGGTGACCGTGCCGTCCTCGAGCGGTTGGCGGATCATCTCCAGCACATTCCGCGGGAACTCGGCAAACTCATCCAGAAACAGGATGCCGTGATGAGCCAAACTCAACTCGCCGGGACGGGGATGCGTGCCCCCGCCGACCAGCGCCGGCCCCGAAGCGGTATGGTGTGGCGCACGAACGGGCCGCGTCGCGACCAAGGCCTCGCCCTTATCCAGCAGACCAACCGAGGAGTACACACGCGTCGTCTCCAGTGACTCGTCCAGCGACATATTGGGCAGGATCGTCGCCATCCGCTTGGTCAGCATTGTCTTGCCGGCACCGGGCGGACCGATCATCATGACATTATGCGCACCCGCCGCGGCGATCGTCAGTGCCCGCTTGACGCTTTCCTGCCCCTTGACATCGCTGAAATCGACATCATAAGTCGACGACCTGTCGAACAGTGAATCAATATCGATTGCAGCCGCCTCCACCTCCAGCAGATCGGACAAAAACGCCACCGCCTGCGACAGCGATCCGACCGCATAGACCTCGATATCCTGCACCACCGCGGCTTCGGCGGCATTTTCCAGCGGCACAATGATGCCCTTGAACCCTTTCTGTGCGGCGGCCATCGCCATGCTCAGCACACCGTTGACCGGTCGAATGCGGCCGTCCAGCGCCAACTCACCCACGATGACAAAATCGCTTAGCCGCTCGCTGGCCAGCGCACCGGTTCCCGCCAACACTCCAAGGGCAATCGGCAGGTCAAATGCGGGGCCTTCCTTTTTTACATCCGCCGGGGCAAGGTTGACCAGGTAGGGGTTGGGCGGATAACTGTAGCCGGAGTTGATGATCGCGCTGCGGACGCGCTCGACGCTTTCCTTGACCGCCGCGTCCGGCAGACCGACAATGGTGGGTTTGGGGATCGCATGGGCCGAAACATCCACCTCCACCTCACATAAAATACCGTCGATTCCTTCCAATGTTACCGAAAACAGTTTTGCCAGCATCCGCACCGTCCTTTCTTTAGCCGGATTCTATAGCGACATAACCGATCAGGCAAGGACTTTCTATCATCGCTTTCAAATTTCGACACGATCCGGTTAACCAAATCGCAGCAACTATTTGAAACATCCATCATTATCCCGATTGCTTTATTGAATTATTTTGTTACAATTCAGACATTCGCAGAACCCAATAATAAAAGGAGCACGGAAGTTTTTGGGAATCATCTACAATACCCTGAAAAATGGTTGGGTCTTCGAAGATTTCCCAAACTTTGTAATAGCAAGTAGTTGTGTAAAAAAAATAATGAAAATTGGAGTAGACTTTTAACATAGGAGCGATTCATGGACCCACAAAACTGGTACTACCGACTCAACGAGCAGCAGATCGGCCCTGTCGACCAGGACGAGATCATTCGTCTGCTTATTCAGCAGATCCTGACCATCGATTCCTATGCCTGGACGGAAGGCATGGAGAATTGGCAGCAGATCGGTCATCTCCCGCAGTTTGCGGCGTTTACCTCCTTCGGAAAAGCCCAACAGCGGCCCACCTCCGTTACGGTTCTGGGCATCCTGAATATCGTCTTCGGCGGATTAGGAATATTATGCTCACCTTTTGGAATTATCGGGTTACTGGTGCCCCAACCGAACAGTTCATTTCAGCCGACCGAAGTAATGAAGCTGTTTTCGGTCGTTGGTTACGCAGTAGGCTTCGTATTCGCTATTATCTTGTTGATCAGCGGGATCGGATTGCTTTTACGGAAAAATTGGGCGCGTCTGACCGCCATCGCCTATGGGTGGGCCGCAATTGGCTGGGGCGTCCTGGCACTCATTATTAACGGCATCCTGTTCAGTTCATGTTTGAGCGAGGTCTCACAGGAAGCAATGCCGGTCGTCGTCGGCGGAATCATCGGCGGCATGTGCGGAGGATTGATCGGATTGATCTACCCGGTCATTTTGATTATCTTTATGAAAAAGCCCCATGTCGTACAGACCTGCGATAAATAACAATTGTTTCGGTCGTGGCTGGATCAGCCGCACAGATCATGATGGTCCGCGATATACCGGGCCACAGCATCGTCTTCATTGAAGCCGATGATCTCGTCGGCGGTATCTCTGACCTGGGCCTCCGCATTGGCCACGGCGACGCCTTTGGCGGCCACTTGGAACATTTTGATGTCGTTGATATGGTCGCCGAAGACCGTCAGGTTGTTCAGATCGTGGCCGGTCATTTCGGTCAATGTTCGAATGGCCTTGGACTTGCAGGCCCGCTGGTCGTGGATCGTCAGCCACCAGTGGCCGGGGCTGTAAGGATTTTCAAACAGGAAGTTTTCCAGCAGGCCGGGGTATGCGTCCGCCAGCATTTTCGACAGCGCCTGGACACCGTCCCGCGGCCCCATCACCGCAAAGGCGATCACCTTTTCTTTGAGGGCGCGCTCTAAGTCTTCGATCTGCCGGATGCGTTCGTCCTTGTGGACATGCAGGATGTCGTGATACCACTGCATTTCTTCGTTTCGCAGTTCCTGCCAGTACAAACAGTCTTCGGTGCCGTTATGCGCAACAATAAACGGCAGAAGCCCGCCGTCGAGGATATGCCGATAGATGGTACTCGCGAAATCATTGTCAATAGTGTTAATCACCAGGTGCTGCCCGGTCTGGTAGTCGGTCAGGTACGCCCCGTTGATCGCGATCACCGGCAAACGCAGCGGCAGATCGCCGAGGACCGGTGTGATCTCCCCCCACGCCCGCGCACTGGCCACTGTAAAATGTAATCCGGCTTCGAGCAGTTCGGTCAGTGTCCTGCGGCTGTAGTCCGACAGCGTGCCATCGTTTTGCAGCAATGTCCCGTCAAGATCGGAAATAAATATTGTTTGATTTTCCATTGTCCAACCGCGTCAACTTTTGGCCTTGGTTTCCTGGACCTTCACGGTGTAATCGCCGACCTTTTTACCATCCAGTGCTTTGATGGCTTTCTGGGCATCCGCCTCGCTGCTCATGACAACAAACCCATAGCCCTTGCTTTCGCCGGTCTCTTTATCCGGGATGAGATACGCTTTTTCAACAGTCCCGAACATCGAAAACAACGCTGTCAGTGCTTTTTCATCTGCTTCGGGACTTAAATTTCCAACATATAATTGTTTGGCCATGGAGTTCGCTTTCAGTTATCAAAAGTTTTCTTTAATTATCTATTTACAAATAAGGTATATGAGGCCTTAATTACTCTAAATTTCATTTCAATTCAATATCGACTGCATCTAACAAAGATAATGCTTCCGGCAAGCTAAACTTTGCTTTGGTTATTTTATTTTGATAAATATCGATACTGTAATTTCTGGCATAGGAAAAATCCGCACTTGTCAGATTTGTTTCAAAAAACTGACTCTTGGAAAAATCTGTACAAGCCAGCTCTGCCTTTGTTAAATCTGCTTCCCTAAAATCAACATCACAAGCACGGCATTCTTTAATAACGATTTCTCGTAGGTCCAAACCAATAAAGGTCGACAAGCTTATATCGCATTTTACAAACTTTATAGGGTAGGACAATTTTATCTTAGGCCACGATATTTCCGTCCAATTGACTCCAATCACCTTTGAGTCTTCAAAACGTGTATTGGCAAATGAACTGCCAATCAACTTCAACAAGCTCAAATTACATTGCTGAAATTCACATTCCATAAACTTGCAGTTTTGAAAAACGCTTTCAGAGAAGTCACATTGAACAAAGCTACATTCAACAAATTCTTTTGCAAGAATCTTCTTGTTAGAATATTCAACCTTTTCAAATGCTTGCTCGATATATTCTGCACTATGTGAAAAAGGCATATATTCCATCTTAATGCGGCAGATTCAACTCCTAAGTGAAACTGAGTCAATCCTGTTTCGCTAACCGATTAATTTTTCCGTTCATAAAATACTTTATTCGGGGTTTAACTTAGCTATAAATGCGGGCGAGACGCCCGCGTTCCCAGATCACTCCTGCGGCATTTTGGCGAGGTCGATATCGGAGCCGGCAACCATGAGGATATCGTCGGCGTAGATGATCGTGCTGGGCATGGGAACGTTGATGATGGCGTCTTCGTCGGGTTTGATGTTGTGGTCGGCCCGCTTGATCGCGACGAGATTAACATTATACTTCTGTCGCAACTGCAGATCCATCACGGTCTTTTCATGGAAGCTGGCCGCGGCCTTGACCCGTGCCAGGCTGTAACCGGGCGCAAAGTCGATCTTTTCCTCGATATGCGGCGCGATAAGCTTATAGGCCCAGCGCTGTGCGGTCTCGATCTCCGGATACACCACATCCGTCGCCCCGACAGCGGCAAACACCTGTCCGGCGGTGAGGTTTTCGGCGCGGGCATAGATCTGTGACACACCCATTGCTTTTAGGTTGACCACTGTCAAGATCGCCGATTCAAACGCGCGGCCGCGTTCGCCCATGCCGACGATCGCCACATCCACCTTGTCAACGCCCTGTGCCTTGAGCGCATCTTCATCGGTACTGTCCAGCCGCACCGCATGGGTCACCTGGTCACGGATATCTTCGATGATCGTGCGGTCCTTATCGATCGCAACGACCTCGGCGCCGCTCATCGACAGCGCGATCGCCAGCTTTTTTCCAAACCGCCCCAAACCAATGACTGCAAAACGCTTCATAATCACTCCGTTCAAAAATAAAATATCAAAACGCAAAAATCAAAAATAAGGAAGTCCGGCCCAAAGGGCCGTCCCCAATTTTACATTTTTCATTTTACATTATACATTTGGTTACCCGATCATCAATGGCTCGGACGGGTAGTCGTAGCTGGCCGGTTTAAGATTAAATGTCAATCCCACCAGCAGCGTCAGCGGCCCCAGCCGCCCGATGAGCATGGTCGCTATAATAACCCATTTACCGGCCGTTGTCAAAGTCGGCGTCACACCGGTCGAGAGGCCGACGGTTCCCAGCGCCGAGGCTGTCTCGAATCCCAGATCCATCAGCGACCATCCTCGGCCGCACTCGCTGATCGTTAGCAGCATCGTCATCACAATCAGCAGTCCTCCGAACAGCAGCATCACGGTAATCGCCCGGCCGACCACGACCATCCGCACCGACCGCTTAAATATCTCAACCTCGCGGCGCTTTCGAAGCGTGGCATAGATCACCATCACGATCAGCGCCAGCGTCACCGTCTTGATGCCGCCCGCCGTGGAACCGGGCGAACCGCCAATAAACATCAGCATAATCAGCACCATCTTGCTGGCTTCGGAAAGAACCCCGATGTTAATCGTGTTAAAGCCCGCCGTTCGGGCCGTGACCGACTGGAACAGGGCCGTTTTGAACCCGCTGTAGTGTTCTTCCTGCGGCGAACAATGCTCAAACAGCATCAGCAGGATCGTCCCCGCCACGATCAGGATCAAACTCGTCGCCAGCACGATCTTCGTCTGCAGCTGCACACGCTCCGGCATACCGATCGACAAAGACGACGCCGGATTCAGCTTGAGGCGCAGATAACGTTTCACACGATCCATCGCGACATGGGTCAGGTTATACAGCACACCAAACCCCAGACCGCCGAGGATGATCAGCGGCGCGATCACGGTATAGACGCCGAACGACGTTTCGTAATCGATCAAGCTGGTGTTGAACAAGCTGAATCCCGCATTGCAAAAGGCACTGATCGAATGGAAGACGCTGTAGAACCATTTCATGTCAGGATGCGGCGGCGCGCCGGGCACATTGTCCCACATCGGCATCAGCAAAACCGCCCCAATGGCTTCAATGATAAGCGTACCGAGAAAGATAAACCCGATCATCATGCTGATGCTGCGCAGTGTCTTGGCATTGAGCAGATCCTGCATTGCCAGCGATTCTTTGACGCTGAGTGCCTGCCCCAAAAGCAGCGCCAGCACCGCCCCGAAGACCACGATACCCAACCCGCCCAGTTGGATCAGGATCAGGATGATAGTCTGGCCCATCAGTGAAAAATCTCTGCCGGTGTCCGCCACGACCAGACCCGTTACGCAGGTCGCGCTGGTGGCCGTGAAAAATGCATCCGTGATGCTCATTGTCTCGCTATTGTGGGCCTTCGGCAGCATCAGCATCCCCGCCCCCGCACAGATCAGGATCACAAACAGAATGATCAGGCCCTTGGTCGGATTTTTCCCGCTGGAAGCAAACTGCACCATCCCCAAACACACCTTCGTCAGCACCTGCAAAACAAGGTACACCGTCACCGCCGGCAGCAATACCGCATCCCGATCCAGTAGCGGGAACCAGCGGTCTGCCCCGCCGGCAATGAGCAGCAGAACCAGCAGCTGCGGAATCTCGAACCAGTTAAATCGCAAAAACTGCCGTTTGCTTTCGGCATTGAAAAAACGGACGACCTTTTCGGCGAAAAAATAAAAGCAGAGGACAACCTCCGCCGTCTGCAGCACAGGCAGAGGCAGGATCGCCCGGTCAAACCCGTACAGCATCACGAAAATTGCGATCACCGCCGCGGTCGCCATGGAGTTAAACCCTGTCACCCAGCGATCAACCTGTTTGTTCTTATAGAAGAGTTTCATAATTCATTTCGCACGAAACACTTATGTAACTAAAATCAGACATCCAATGGTCGTTATCAAAAAACCATTTAACGCATTTCGGCTCGGATTTCCAGAGAATTCTGTACTCTTCTTGGTACCACAATCACGACATTCCAACTCAAAAATCAATCTGCGGCCACGGCAGCACACGACGGGTGGCACCTTCAGGCACAGTTTGTGGGTGTAAAATCCCAATCTATCGCGGGACACGCACAGTATCGATCACTGTGTCAGTTTTCGTTCAGGATTTTCTTTATTTCATTAATATCAACCGCATGGCAGGCAGGATGTTTGGGGTTCTTTTTGAAGTAGTCCTGGTGGGCGGCTTCGGCCTCCCAGAATGTATCGGCGCGGGTGATCCCGGTGACGATGGGGTTATTAAACTCGCCGGAAGCATCGAAGGCAGCTTTAACCTTTTCGGCGGTTTGCTTTTGTGATTCGTCATGGTAAAAAATCGCCGAGCGGTACTGCGTGCCCACATCGGGGCCCTGGCGATTCAGGGTGGTCGGGTTGTGTGTCTTAAAAAAGATTTTAACCAGTTTTTCATAGCTGATCTGTTCGGGATCATACCTTAACTGCACAACCTCGGCATGGTTCGTGTTGGTCGTACAAACCCGCTTATAGCTGGGGTTGCGGGTCTGGCCGCCCATGAAACCGACCGCGGTGGCCCGAACGCCGGGCACCTGGCCAAAAACATGCTCGGTCCCCCAGAAGCACCCGCCTGCAAACGTCGCGACCGGATATTGCTGCCGGGATTTCGCGGCCTCGTTTTCTACTTTACTTTCAGTGTTTTGGTTCTGTTCGCTGACCCTCGGAATCTCCGGTTTTTCACAGCCATAGAATCCCGCCAGAAGAATAGCCCCTGACACACATAAAGATTGTAATGCTGTATACATCTTATTGAAACTCCACTATTAACATTAATTGTACGAAAATGAATGACGATGGTTCAACTTTAGCATCGTTGGTGCGAAAACAACGATTATACTTGACCACGCGATCTCACATATTACAATAACAACAAATTTAACGCCAAATTACAATTAAGAAAAGGAGTTATCATGCAAGAGTTTCATTATTCTAGTGGCGGCGGCCACGAAGCAGCAATTGGAGGTTGTTTTATTTTGGCCTGCTTACTGATTGGCTTGGTTATTTCGGTTTTGGCGGTGTTGGTTTTCTGCAAAATATTCTCAAAAGCCGGCTACCACTGGGCGATGGGACTGCTTTCCCTGATTCCTGGTTTTGGACAAATAATTGTGCTATTGATCCTGGCGTTCGGCCAGCGGCCAATTGAAAATGAACTGCAGGCACTCAGGCGCGCCCAGATGACTCCGCCACCGGGCCAGCCACATGAAAGTTTCAGAGGTAACTAAATCTCAAATCAACTGTAAAAAGCCGCCAGGGTGAATTATTCGCATCCGGCGGTTTTTTCTTGAAAGCAATGCACAAATCTGTAGAATGTCGTTGGAGAGTATGAGAGTTCTATACTCTTTTGGGGAGTAAATTACAGCGCGTAGAAACGGTAATTTTTAATCGTAAACAGTATAAATAAGGCGGTGCTTTGATGAATCCTGCATTTTATTTGTGTCTCTGTGTTTTATGCACATTCGGAGTTGTTTTCGGCGATTATGATTGGAGCAGTAACCCCGGCGATGGAACAGAGGGCAATCCCTATCAAATCAGCACCGCCGAACAACTGGCATTAATCGGCCCGGATGCAGCGCTTCTGGATAAGCATTTTATCCTGACCGCGGATATTGATATGTCCGCCTATACCTTTGACAACTCCCCCATTGCTCCGGATACGGACCAAACGAACGACACCTATGCCGGCGAGAATAGATTTTCAGGTACACTGGACGGCAAAGGACACGTCATCAGAGATCTCACCATCAGCCGCTCCGGAACATCCTACAATATCGGCCTCGTTGGGCTCACAACAAGCTCAATCTCATCTTGGGAAATCAAAAATCTGGGAGTGGATAATCTGACCATAAATGTCGCAGACTCGTCTAAATATCTGGGCGGGCTGGTAGGCAGAGGGTATGGAGGGGCTGTTTCTTCCTGTTATACATCAGGTTCGATCACCAGCGGCGACTCATGTTCACGTATGGGCGGCTTGGCGGGTTTAGCCAGTGCCACCCATATATCAAATTGCTATGCGGTGTGTTCTGTGACGAACGGGACCGCCTCAACACTGACCGGCGGAGCCGTCGGACAGTATGCAGCATCCACCGGCAAACTTGAAAAGTGTTATTCGACCGGCACCGTCAGCAGCGGAGGCACAGCGACCAGCATCGGAGCTTTGGTTGGAGCACTATACACTGGGGCTCAAGTCGTTGACTGTTACTTTCTCGATACCGCCGGACCCGACAACGGGATCGGAACCGCTAAAACAATCGCACTGTTGAAACTGAGACCAACATACACCAATTGGAAATTTAACGGGGTAATACTCGGCAATCAGGGATACTGGCGAATGCGAGATGACCAGTATGACTATCCATACCTTGAGTGGGAATTTGTTGACGGGGATTTCCATGGGGATTTCCAGGTCGATATGCTGGATCTTGCGGAGTTTTCCCAATGCTGGCTAACCGACCCGGACTCTTTTGATTTTAATTATCTGTGCGACTTAAATAAAGACGGCTTTATCAACCTGGATGATTTCAATATCTTTTGCAGGAACTGGCTGAAAATCATTGAATTCCGCAGAAATTTCGCTATCCTGAAAGGGTCTTAGGCGCTCTAACAAAACCATCGTGTCGGCCCGAGACCGAGCGAAATGCCCAAGATGCAAGGAGGCCGAAGCAGGCGATGCGAGCATCGTCGATGGAGGCCGAAGCCGCAGATTGGGTATTGCAGCCGGTCGAAGCCAGCAGGGTTTTGTTAGAGGGTCTTAATACCCGATTAGGAGAAACATTTCATGAACGACGTTGCTGAATTCGTTAAACTTGTCAATGGCGGCTATTGCTGCATTTCCATCGTGACGCACGAGGAGACCGAGGCGATGGACGTTGTTCGCCGGGCCGCGAAGCAGCTGGAATATCACATGCAGATATGGTCCGCCGGACGCGGCACACGAGACGGCCACTACCCGGTTTTCTCCATAAAAGACAGTAACAGCGACATCTGCGACGGCCTGAAGGAATTTGCAAACGGGCCGACAAAAAGTTTTTACGTTATGCTGGATGTGGCCGAACATCTCAAATCGGCCGTCTCGCTGCGATTGCTGCGGGATACGATCCACCGTACCGAACTGAACAACAGCATCCTGGTTCTGATCGACACCGAAGACGCGCTGCCGGAGATCATTAAGTCCTACGCCCGCCCGTTCGAGCTGTCGCTGCCGTCGGAAATGGAACTGGACATGCTGATACGCAGCACGCTGCGGGAGATCCATAACATGACCCCGCTGGAGGTCGGCATTACCAAAGGCGGCCTGGCAGCGATCGTTCGCAATCTGCGAGGACTGTCGCTGCGTCAGGCAAAACGGCTTATCTGTGACGCCGTTTCAAAAGATCGCACTTTTGGCGACGAAGATGTCAATAAGATCATCGCCGGAAAACGGCGGATGATTCGATCCGACGGGTTGCTGGATTATGTCGAGGCGCCGCTGACAATGGACGAGATCGGCGGCATGAAAAATCTGAAAACATGGCTGCATCTGCGACAAAACGGCTTTACCGAAAAAGCCGCCGAGTTCGGACTGACGCCGCCGCGCGGGGTGCTGGTGCTGGGCGTTCAGGGGGCCGGCAAAAGTTTGTGCGCCAAGGCCATCGCCACGGCCTGGCAGCAGCCGCTGTACCGCCTGGACTGCGGAACGCTGTACAACAGCTATATCGGCGAGTCTGAACGCAATCTCAGAAAAGCGCTTCGGCAGATCGAGGCGATGAGTCCGGCGATTTTGTGGATCGATGAAATCGAAAAGGCCTTTGCCTCAGCCGCCAGCCAAAGTACCGACGGCGGCTTGAGCAAACGCATGTTCGCAACGCTGCTGACGTGGATGCAGGAGCATCAGGAAGCCGTCTTTTTGGTCGCAACGGCCAATGATATCCAGGCCCTGCCGCCGGAACTGCTTCGAAAGGGACGATTTGACGAAATCTTTTTTGTCGGCCTGCCGGACAAAGATGCTCGCAGGGCCATTTTTGAGATCCACCTGAAAAAGCGAAAGCAAGACCCGAAAAACTTCAATCTCGATAAACTGACCAAAGTCGCCGACGGTTACAGCGGCGCCGAAATTGAACAGGCGCTTTTGTCCGCACTGCACGAAGCCTTTGCGAATAAAACATCGCTGGATACGGATCTGCTGGCCAAATGTGTTCAGGTATCGCCGCCGATCTCAGTAACCATGGCCGAGCATATACAGGAACTGAACCGCTGGGCAAAGGGCCGATGTGTTTTGGCCGATTAGAGCACTTCAAGTTTTTATGTTCCGACTTAGGCCGTCGTGAGGACAAGTCCGGCAAGGCGAAAAACGCAGCCAATGCTATTCATTCGAGTATTTTCAACAACGCCGGACGAAGCCGCAGCAGGCATAAGACGAACACTAAAAATTGAATTGCTCTAGCGTTGTTGCACGCATAAAAAACCGCCGGGAATGTTCATCCACACCCGGCGGTTTTATCATTTCTGTTCGATATTCCGTTTGAGTTACTATTTCTCTTCGGTTGCTTCGGCTGGCTCCGGTTTTGGCGCGGGTACCGGCTGAATGGGCCTCGGCGCGGCCTGTTGAGCGGCTCGTGCTGCGGCGGCAGCCGCGGCGGCCTTTTCCATCTCATCCCGCAGCGCCTGCTCTTTCTCGGAGTACTCAATCACGGCATTGTCACGCATGGTTTTCTGGTAACCGGTCCAGAATTCCCGTTGCTTCTGCTGGCTCAAAAACTGTGTAATCTTCTCCTTGGCCTCTTCAAACGACGTTGTCCCGGCCTCTTTCTTGTCTGTTACCTTAATGATGTGGTAGCCAAAACTGGTCTTGACAATGCCGGTTGTCTGGCCGGGTTCGGTTTCAAACGCAGCCTTTTCAAACGCCGGGTCCATTTGGCCTTTGCCGAAGAAACCCAAGTCGCCGCCCTTGTCTTTAGACGGGCAGGTGGAAACATCTTTAGCCACATCTTCAAATGCTTCGCCAGCGTCCAGACGGGCCTTAGCGGCTTCAATCTTTTCCAGTTCGGCGGGGTATTCGTCTTCTTTGATGCCGCGTTTGCCGCAAAGAATGTGACTGGCCCTGATCTGTTCTTTCTGCTCAAAGTACTGCGGATTATCGTCGTAAAACTTTTGCACATCGGCATCGGTCACAACCGCATCCGGATTCAGTGTTTCCATCAGGAGTTTAACCTGCATCTGAGAACGAATCTGCCCTTTGATATCTTCCAGCGTCATGCCCATCTTGGCCACTTCTTCTTCAACATCTTCGATAGACTGATCTCTCTGTCCGGCAATCTTCTTGAGCTCTTCAAGCACCTGATCATCAGGAACACTGATATTCTGCTTGGCCATTTCCTGGCTCAAAAGGGCTTGTTCAACCTCACCATCTATCACGCGATTGCGGACCTGCTGCTTCATGGTGTCCGGAAATGTCGCGCCCGCCGGCATCCGTTTTTTCTGTGCTTCCAAGCGTTTTGCGGTTTCCTCGGAAACCTGTTTCTCGATAATAGCCTGACCGTTGACTGTTACAACAACAGCATCCGGATCGATCGCGTCAACCACTTCCTCTGCGGTAGCAGGCGATTCCTGCTCGACTGCCGGTTCCTCAAGGACAACCGCAGGTTTTTCTTCCTGAACCACTGCTTCTTTAGCAGGTTCTTCAACAGTGGCCTCTACAGGCTCAACCTGGGCTTCGGGCGCTGCTGCAGTGTCATCGGCAGCAGTTTTCTCTCCTTTGGAACATCCATTGGCAAGGATGATAACTGCCAGCATTCCGGCGATGAGCATTAAATTCTTCATTTAACTTCCTTTCTATTAGAGTTGTTTTCTATTGGCTTTTAATCTTAACGTTACAAATAAACCTTATCCATCAATCGTGGAAACGCGATGCATTGGCGGATGTGTTTTTCATCGGTCAACCAGGCGACCGTTCGCTCGACGCCGAGACCGAAGCCGCCGTGCGGCACCGAGCCGTACTTTCGCAAATCCAGATACCACTGATACGAGCCGGGATTGTACCCTTCTTCGTCAATGCGGGCCAGCAATCTTTCATAATCATCCTCGCGAACCGATCCGCCGATGATCTCACCAAAGCCGGCAGGAGCCAGAAGATCAAAATTTTCCACAACCCGGTCGTCGGTGCGGTCGGCCCTCATATAAAACGCCTTAGCCGCTTTGGGATAATGAGTTACGAACACGGGCCGGTCATGCATCAGCGAAATGATCGTCTCATCGGAGCCGCCCAGATCCTTGCCCCAGCGGAAATCAGCGGCCAGTTGAGCATGTTTGGGGTTATTTTCAATTTTGACCTGCAGTTCGGCCAATTCGGTACGGATTTGCTGGATACGGCGGGCATTTTTTTCCTGCTGCCACTTTTTCAGACCGCCTTTGGAAGCGGCGGCCTCAAACTCGGCGAGTTCCGATTCAAGGGCCTGTTTCTGTGATTGGAACTGCGCCAACTGCTCAGCCATAAATGTCCTGGTGCGGTCGCTGGTCAGAATATCCACCACTTCTGAATAGGTCAGGCGGACAAACGGTTTTGGGATGGCTTCCAGTGCGGCGATATCGGCGCCAAGCGTTTCCAACTCGCCGCGATTGTCTTTCAGGACCCGCTGAACAATACTGAACACAAAATCCTCCGCCAGATCCAGCAGCCCGGGCAGATCAATATACGCCACTTCCGGTTCGACCATCCAGAACTCGGTCAGATGCCGGCGGGTCTTGCTCTTTTCGGCCCGAAAGGTCGGGCCGAAGCAATAGACCTTGCCAAAACTCATCGCCGCCGATTCCAGATAGAGCTGGCCCGTCTGGGTCAGGTGCAGCGGCTGGCCGAAGTAATCCACCTCGAACAGCGTCTGCTCGCCCTCGCCGGCAATCGTGGTAAAGATCGGCGTATCGATCAGCGTAAAACCGTTATCATTGAAAAATCGGCGGATCGCGTCAATGACCGTATGCCGAATCCGTCCGATGCACCACGGCTTTTGCGAACGCAGATGCAGATGACGATTTTTCAGCAGAAAATCGATACCATGCTCTTTGGGTGTGATGGGATAATCGACCGCCGGACAATGGATGGTGGCCGCGGTAACGGCCAGTTCCACGCCGCCGACGCTGCGAAGTTCTTCGCGAACCAGCCCCGTGATCGACAGCGACGATTCCTGCCCCAGATGCTTGATCTGATCGAACAAATCCTCGCCGAGTTTTTCCTTCTCGATCACGCACTGGCACAGGCCGCTGCCGTCCCGCAAGGTCAGAAACTGCACCTTGCCGCTGGGCCGGTTGTTGTACAGCCAGCCCTTAAGCGTCACTTCCTGCCCAACAACACGTTGTAATTCATCGATACACTTGGTTTGTGCCATTGTAAATTCCCTGTCTTGTCTGTTATGGAACGGGTACTGTAGCCGAAATGCTCTGTAACATCAAAAGGAAATTTACAAGCACAGCATTGTATGCCTTCAAAAATTCCATTTTTCATAGCAGGCGATCTGATCAGCGGGCAGCCGTTTGGGTGAAATCCGCTTGTCTGCCGGATAACCGACGGTCATCAGCTCAACGATCTCAATGTCCGCCGGAATGTTCAGGATTTCGCGCACACTGTACGGCTTGAACGAGCCGATCCAGCAGGTCGCCAGCCCCAGTGATGTGGCGGCCAGTGCAATGTGCTCCAGGGCGATCGAGACATTGATGGATGCGTACGGCTGGCCGCACAGGTTCATCCGCTTGTTCGTGCAACTGCACGCGGCAATAACGACCGGGGCCTGGTCGACAAAGGGCTGATTCGCGGCGGCGGATTGAAGCGACCGGCGTTTTTCGGCATCGGTAACGATGACAAACCGCCAATCCTGAATATTCCGTGCTGACGGGGCCAACCGGGCCGCTTCGATGAGGATACTTAGTTTTTCCGGCTCAATGGGCTTGGCCTGATATGCCCGGCACGAATACCGGTCTTTTATGGTGTCCATGATGTCCATAGGGTCTTCTCCTGATCGGATTTTGGCTGTTTATCTGCCTTGATGCCCTGAGGATAGATCAATACGGGGCGTTTTTCAATGAATTGCTTATTTTCGGGCCAAAAAAGGTTGACACACCGCCCCGGAATCCGTATAGTACCACGCTTTCGGGCGCTTAGCTCAGTTGGCTAGAGCACCTGCCTTACAAGCAGGGGGTCACAGGTTCAAGTCCTGTAGCGCCCAATTTTCGGGGTTTTGCGTGTTGTCGCATACCCCTGCATTTTCTTGGTTAGTCCCACAAATACAAGGGGTTACATCACTGCCGCTTTCACTTTCACGCAAGTCAGTGCAAGGCGAATTATCACCAGTTTGCACCTGATTATGCACCATCGTTTCTGCCCCTCCCAAGACAGTCATTTTCGCTGCTTCTTTCATATCGGCTTCGGTCAGTTGTGCATAGTGAGCCATGGCCACTTGTGGTGAGTTCCCAATCCATGAGCAGACCGCTTTGACATTCCCACCGGT
>JBDLJN010000004.1:0-39336 GCA_039714335.1 Planctomycetota bacterium | reverse complement strand
GTCCGGCGTCGTTGAAAATACTCGACAATGAATAGCATTGGCTGCGTTTTTCGCCTTGCCGGACGTGTCCTCACGACGGCCTAAGTCGGAACATAAAAACTTGAAGTGCTCTAGAGCAATTTGGTGGTTGAAGAAGACTATGAAGGGGTGAATACGGGCCAGGATCATCGAGCCGATGTCCATGAAATGCTGATCCAGTTGAGGCGTAATACCAAGTCAACTTAATCGTTGCGCCTGCTATCTTTCGCCCCCTTCAGGGGCTTTGGTGGGTTAAGTGCCTGTAATCCGTAGGCTTACGCCTACGGCTAATAAACTATCGTCCCTTCGGGACTTTGCTCGGCAGCGCAAATGTTAAACGGTATTGGTATAATTTCATTGATTATGGCAGATCGTTTGATATTTATTTTCGGGAGAAAATTATGAGATTTTTTGTGATCATTGCGCCGTCATTGATTGACAATGCTGGAGATTCGGAATACCGGCATCAGCAATGCAATGGCAATGGTGCCAATGATCAGGCCCATGAGCGTAATCATAAGCGGTTCGATAAGCGCCGTGGCCGTTCGGATAGAGTTTTGGAGCTTCTTGCTAAGGAAAATCGATATTTTATCAGAGACTTGGCCAATCTGTCCGGATTTTTCGCCGGCCCGGAGCATCTGGATAATTCCCGGCGCAATCAGGTAGCTGTAGCTTGATGTTACGATGGCATCGGAGAACTGGTAGCCATCGCGAATCTTAGTGTCGGCATGCGTCCACAAATGCTGGAAATAATAATTATCCGAGGACGTTTTCATAACACCCAGCGCATCCAGCAACGGTACGCCGGTATTGACCATTGTCGAAAGAATTCGCATGCTGCGGGTCATGACGGCATCGGTCAGCATCGTTCCGAAAATGGGGGTGTGAACTTTGAACCAGTCGATGATCCTCGAACCGCTTCCGGTCTGCTTCCACACTGAAAACCCCCAATAAGCCGCACATCCAAACGTGACGGCAAAGGCGAGAAATAACGGATTACCCAGCAGCGAACTGAAACTGACCAGAACCTGAGTGAGTTTGGGCAGTGCCGCACCGCGGGCCTGGTAGATCTTGGTAAAACGAGGCAGCACAAAAAACATCAGTGAACCCGTCGCCGCAACCGCCATCAGCAACATGACCAGTGGATAGATCATCGCACTTTTAACCTGCTTGCGTGTCTCGGCCTCAGCATTCAGATAGTCGCTGAGCACCTCAAGCATCTGGACCATTTTCCCGGATGCCTCGGATGCCCGGACCATACTGACAAACATTGTGTTGAAGATTCGCGGATAAGCAGCCAGAGCCGATGAAAAACTGTCTCCGTTCTTGATCTGCCTGGCAAGGTTCGCAATAACGTCCTTAAAAGTGCTGGGATGCAATTGTTCACCGATTGCTTCAATGGCATCGTTGAGAACAACGCCACTGTCCAGCATCACAGATAATTGCGTGGTAAACAAAACCAGGTCGCCCTGCTTGACACGTGCCTTGCTGGTCACTGCTTTAAGCGGTTGCCTTGGTGTCTGACCGAGTGAAGCCCGGTCGTTACCATAAATGCTGGTTCTGTGAGCTTCTTTATTTATATCGGATTTTTGTAGTGTCTGTAACGGCATTGCAATCACTCACTGCTATTCAGAAATATTCGCAACTCGCAGAATTTCGTCTATCGTCGTAATACCGGCCTTAACCTTTTCGATGCCGTCCAAATGCAATGGAACCATACCGTTTTCGACTGTTGCCGATCGCAACTGCTTTAACGGAACATCCTGTGTAATCATATCGAGAATTCTGTCATCCGGTATAAACAATTCATGAATTGCGATACGGCCGATATAACCGGTATTGCGGCACTTCTTGCAGCCCAAGCCACGATAAAAGTTTATCTCTTCGCCCGCCCATTCGATCACCGTTCGACGAATACTGTGAGACGGCTCGTGTCGTTCTTTGCAGTTGGGACAGATCTTACGGACCAGTCGCTGGGCCAGTACGGCAATCAGCGACGCACTGACCAGGTAGGGTGCAACACCCAAGTCGATCAATCGGGTGATGGCGCCGGGAGCATCGTTGGTATGCAGCGTCGAGAGAACCAGATGTCCGGTCAAGGCCGCCTGTACCGCAATATTGGCAGTATCCTGGTCCCGGATTTCACCCACCATGATCACATCGGGGTCCTGACGCAGCAGCGACCGCAGGGCACTGGAAAACGTAAAGCCTGCGGTATCGTGCACTTCAAACTGGTTAATACCGTGAATGTTACATTCGACGGGTTCTTCGACCGTACAGATATTAACCTGCTCTCCATTGAGTTCGGACAGACCCGCATACAAGGTTGTATTCTTTCCGGAGCCAGTCGGGCCGGTCACCAGAACAATGCCGTTTGGAAGATTGAGAACCTTCTTGAATGACTGGAGATTCTCATAGCCAAAACCAAGTGATTCAAGCTTCGTCAATCGTTTGCGGAAATCGATAACACGAATAACCACTTTCTCGCCATACGTGCCGGGCATCACAGAAACACGCAGATCGACCGGCTTGGACTGTACCAGCACGTGAATACTGCCATCTTGAGGAAGGCGCCGCTGTGCAATGTCCAGTTCCGCCATAATCTTGATACGTGAAACAATCGCCGCATGCATCTGGTGAGGCGGTCTTAGTTTTTCATACAAACGCCCATCGACACGATAGCGAACACGCAGTTTTTTCTCATCCGGCTCCATGTGAATGTCACTGGCATTTTCATGAACCGCACAATAGATGAGGTAGTTGACCAGTTTGACAACCGGCGACTGCCCTGCCACCTCTTCCAGGTCGGTGATATCTTCGGGCATGTTTTCGATCATCGCAAAATCTTCCATCGCCGCATCGTCGATGATATCATCGATTACGAAAACATTGGCTGCGGGCAGGTAGTTCTGCAGCGTGGCATGAATATCTTTCGCCGTGGCACAAACAACCTGAACGTCACATTCGCTCAGACGCTGAATTTCTTCGATCACAAAAACGTTGGACGGCTCGCTCATGGCAAGTGTCAATGTGTCGTGAACCTTGAACAGCGGCAGAACAACATATTCCTCCAGGAAATCCCTCGGCAGCAGTTCGACAATTGCCGGGTCACACAGTTTGGGTGTCAACGGAGCATACGGCACACCATAGGCCTCAGCCAGCGCCGAGCAAATCTGGTTATCCGTACAAATTTCAAGTTCAACCAGCAATTCGCCAAGCAATTTGCTGTGGCCGACAATTTTTTGCCGCTCAAGCGCCTTATCAATCTGTCCCTGGGTTACAATACCCCGGTTCAGCAACACCTGTCCAAGCGGTAAACGTGTTTGTATGGCTGTATAATTCATTCTTTATCAAAATCATCTTACGCAAAGCTTTTAACAGCTTCGGTCAGTCCTGTATACGTATCAAACTGCGGCAGCAACCGCGTCAACTCAAGGATCAACGCACAGGTTTCGTCCAGTCCGGCAACCTTCAGCTGCCGTGTGTTCTCTCTGCATTTTTCATTTAATTCCACAAGGTATTCCAATGCCTGACTGTCCATAAAGACAACCTTGGTCATGTCCAGAACAATGCCGGAGACCTTTGAAGCGAATGCGTTATTCGTCTCATTCTCAAGCGATTTGAGAGTCTCAGCGGTAAAGTCACCCTGCAACTGCAGAACGATGACATCGTTATATCTTTGCAATTCGATTTTCATCGGATTAACGCTCCTACGGCTCCGACTCCATATTCTTCAAAATTACTATAGTCCCAGCTTTCGATAAAGCCGTCCTGAATGATATCCCAGAGTTTGTCGATGTTACTGTCCAGAAAGATCCGTGCCACTTCTTCATCAAACTGTGTTCCGATGCCGTCTTTAATAATTGTCAGGGCTTTTCTGATATTCATTGCATCGCGATAAACACGGCGCGATGTCATGGCATCAAACGCATCGGCCAGGCTGATGATCTTTGCAATAAGCGGAATCTCATCGGCTTTGAGCCCCTGGGGGTATCCTTTCCCATCGATACGCTCATGGTGTCCCAGTACGCCCGGCACGATTTCATCCATCTGGCGGATTCCCGACAGAATCGATGCCCCAATCCGCGGATGGGACTGAAGCGTAGCATATTCTTCGTCAGACAGCCGTCCATTTTTCCGCAGCATCGATTCACCGATCCCGATTTTCCCGATGTCATGCAGCAAACCCGCGAGGTAAATATAATGAATCTGTTTATCCGACAAAGGATGAATACGGGAATACCGTTCGGCAATCCAGCGGGCAATAAACGCCACCCGCTCTGAATGGCCGCGTGTGTATTGGTCTTTAGCGTCGATGCTGCTGGTCAGTGCTTTCAGGCAGCCGATAAATAACTCCTTAAGTTCATCAAAAAGATGGTTATTCTCAAAGAACACCATGCACTGATTGGCAACAGAATTGAACAACTTGATGTCCGTCGTATCAAAATCCGGTTTATCCATCACATTTGTAGCGACCAGAAATCCCAGCATTCGATCGGTGCCGCCCAACGGCACCGCGATGATATTGCGGACTGAGTCCGGCCACTGGTACTTTAGCGGCCCGTCCACGGTACTGTCTGTGAGGGCGTCTTTTCCGGCCCGCAGTTCCGTCATCAGGTTCATTTGCAGAATATCCGCATGCAGCGGACTTATCGCCATGACACCGGAACCCGCTGACAAAGCAAGCTGTTTGCGGTCATCAAGTTTGCGTTCAATAAATATCCCAATTCCTTCAACCTGTACCAACTGCGTCAATTGATCACATGCCATCTGCAGATAAGATGCACTGGACTGCGTAACTTTCATGTTGGTGCTGAGATTATACATCAGTACGATCTCTTCGTATGCACGCGACAATTCATCGCTGAATTTTTCAAACTGCTGCGGAACCTTTTGGGCATCCGAAAAATTCCTGCAAAAATCATCAAGGATGCAGAGAAGATACTGTTTCTCACGCTCGGTCTTTTCAATCTGTCCCGGACCCGTATCCACCACGACTGTCACAGCCCCAGACTCTTCGAGCTCAATCGGAGATACCAGCAGGTTCTCTGATATCCAGTCGGTTGACTCGAGACCGCCGGTGATATCTCCGCACACGCCGGCGATCTGCGCCGCATCGCTCGCATAGCTGCCGGCATCACTTTGCAGAATACACTTTCGCTGCAGGTCAAAAACCAACAGGTTGAGCCCAAGCTGATTCAGCTTATGAGCCATCGCATTGAATTGGCTGAGCTGCGGGTCAGAAATTGTTTGCGTTGTCGTGTTGTTCATGAATAGTCTCTGTCTATGTTGTTATTTTTCAGCGTTATACTGATGCGGTCTGTTTGAGTACATCTTCAATTGTCTGGAGGACCTCCCGAGGACTGAATGGTTTACTCAGACAGGCCGCAATGCGTAATTGTTCTCTCTGGTCATCTTCGATTGTAAACCCACGAGCCGTCAGCATAATGACCGGAATATGGGCTGTTTCAGGATTTTGACGCAGTTTTTCAATCATTTCCACGCCGCTCATCATCGGCATCTGGTAATCTGTTACGATAATATCAGGGCAATCCTGACATGCCAGATCATAAGCTAAGCTGCCGTTTTCTGCTGTTGTCACGTCAAAACCGTTGTTTTTCAGCTTAATTGAAACCACCTGAACAATGTGGAATTCATCATCCACAACCAATGCTTTTCTTTTGTTCATCTTCAACTCCTGTCACTTTCCATGGATCTCATTCAGACCTCTGTCAGAGCGGCAGCGCGACCGTTTCTTTCAATAAAGGAAGCACAAACCCGAATGTACTGCCCTGGTCCGGGGTGCTGGTTACGAAAACCGAACCGCCATGAACCGTTTCGACAATTTGCTTGACCAGATTCAACCCCAATCCGGTCCCCTTGGCATATTTATTGTTTGCTTTGACCCGATAAAATTTGTCAAAGACATGGTCCAGGTCTTCGGAAGGGATCCCCACACCCGTATCCGTAACGGTCACGGTGACCTTCCCTTCCATCTCATTCAAGATCGAGTCCACCGTGATCTGACCCCCGGCGGACGTGTATTTAACAGCATTGCTGAGAAGGTTAATGACGACCTGAGAGATCATATCGCGGTCGATATTGACCTGATCATACAGAATGGGGGCCGGCGATTGAATCGCGACATCCTTTTCCTGTGCATAGCCGGTGATCATTTCAACCGCATCACGGATCACCAGCGCCAGACTGTGAGTTTTCTTTGAGACCTTGACCAGTCCGGACTCGATTCGCGAGATATTCAGGATGTCTTCGATCAGCCGGCTGAGTCGCTGCGCCTGGCTCTGAATGACATCGCAAAACTGTTGGACGGTCTCAGTGTCTTCCGCTTCACCATCAACAAGCATTTCCGCATACGCATTAATTGAAGCCAGCGGCGTCTTGAGCTCATGTGAAACATGACTGACAAAGTCATTTTTCATCTGAGCGATTTCTTTTTCCCGGGTAATATCACGTAAAACAGTGACCACCTGAAGCACCTCGCCCCCGTCGTCCTCGACGCAGGATAAAACGGTCTCATATGTCACCCGCTGCTCAGCATCTTCAATGGTCAGTTCGTGGCGCACATGGGTGGCTCTGCTCGTACGGCTTTTGCTGATCATCCAAGCCAACTCATCGGATGAGACAGCATCTTCAACCGACTGCGGTTCTTTGCGGTTAAACTCAAATCCAAATATCCTTTCAGCAGACGTATTGGCCAGAATAACCCGGTCCCGGTCATCGGTCACGATCACCGCATCGCGTATGCTGTTCAGTACCGCTTCGATGCTGTCCTTGCGGCGGTTGAGTAACTGCAACTGTAATGTGACATCGCGGTTTTCATTCTGCAGGCTCTTGACCTTATGATTCGTCTCATCCAAAAACTGCTCTGTCGCGGACCCGATCTCTTTTAACATGGAACCAGCAGGATAATGGGATGTCAGCTTGATCTGTGAGCCAACCGAAATTGAATGCGCTATCGCCTGCAAGCGTGAACCCTGTTTGAACAGCAAGGCCAAAGTCGCAGCAATTGAAACGCAAACAACGACCATGAGTCCAACCGTCAGTGTTTTTGGCAGGGATATGAGGGCCGCTATGACTGCCAGCCCCGCTGCACCCAATCCAACTCCTGCGACAAGTATCCAATTGCGATATTCTGTCTTCATCGGAGATACATTTCCTTACAGTGGATGAATGGTCTTCTTCATAAACGACATTATCAGTTCATTGTCAGGGTCCAGTTCCTCGGCCCGTTCAAATGCGATGTTCGCCTGTCTGGTCCGTCCCAACTGCTGATGACAGCGGCCGGACATAAACCACGCAAATCCAGCCAATTCCTCGTCGCCGGTGATCTTGCTGAAAGCCATCAGCGATTGTTCGTAACGCTCTCCCATATAATGGGCACTGCCCAATACGGCATACGCCTGAGACCAGGACGGATTGATTTTGACAGCCCTGTTGGCACAGTAGGCCGCGCGTTTGGGATCGTTCAACGCCAAGGCCGCCTGCGCCATATTCATCCAGACCTCCGCATCATCACGATAAATGACAGACAGTTTGTCGTACCAAAGCAAAGCACCTGCGTACTGATTGGCATTAAACAGACACCTGGCCAGTGAGCGCATGGTCGCATCGTAATGCGGATCGTCCTCTGTATACTGCTTAATGAGCAGGTCAAACTTTTCGGCAGCTTTAGACCACTGGCCCTGTGAAATATATGCATAGCCGGCCGGGTCCAGCACCCGCGGAATGTCGCCGTGCATGATCCGGGCCTGTTCATAAACACGAATGGCCTCATCTGTCCGACCTGTCTGTTGACAAAGCCGCGCTTTTGACAGCATCAGTTCTAAGTTCTGCGGCTGTATTAAAAGCCCCCGATCAATGGCCTGCTGCGCCCTTTCGGCCTGATCGGTTTCGGCGTAGATTTCGGAAATAGCAATAATATAATCCACATTGGCAGGCGTCAAATCATTCGCTTTTTGATAGTGCTCCAACGCATATTCATAATCCTTTTCCAGCACGGCCATTGCCCCTAAGAAATACCAGGCCTGATCCGAGTCGGGATCCAGCTCGATTGCTCTTTCAAGGGCCTGGCGGGCCTGGTCATTACGACCTTCAATCGCGTGTATCCTGCCGATCAGTACCAAGGCCTGCGGTTGGTCCGGGTTGACCTCGATACATTTAATGAGAGCTTTTTTGGCCTTTTTGAGTTGACCCTGCTCGATCATGCTTTCGATAGCGGGCAGTTTCGCGTCAACAGTGGACTGTTCCCACTGCTCGACCATCGCCTTCTTCTTTTGGGTGTGTGTTTCATTGCAACCGAGGGCTGCTGCCAGCAGCCCGACCAATATGATACTCATTATGACTTTTTGTGTACTCATAATCGACCCCTGTCTTTCTTCCATAAATTAGGGTGATCAGGTTCCGGCGGCAAATCGCACCGCCGGAACCTGTGTATTCTTTACTAACTGCTTAGTTGCGGAACCACTTGTCAGAGTCTTCCTTTTGAATTTTCTCAAGCATGATCCGTTCGATATTGTCGAACTGATCGGGCTGAGTTTCCTGGATGATCCGTTCTTTCAAACGAACCTCGTCCAGGTAGTCACGCTTGATGTTCAAAGGACTGTTCAGCAGAGCCAGTGCCTCTTCGGGCCAACCTTCGCTGTAGAGCTTAACGGCCTTGGCGTAACGGTCTTCGTCAATCTTGGCGCGACTGAGCCAGATAAGATTGTTACGCATCTCGCTGTTTATACGCAGTACATCTGCAAGGCGGTCGGAACCATCGACCTCTTCGGGCGAGCTAATGATGTGAGGCGTGAGCAAAACGACCAACTCAGTACGAATCGATGTATCGGCCGTATTCTTGAACAACTCACCCACAACGGGAACATCACCCAGTATGGGTGTTTGCCCACGAGTCAGGTCCGTTTGTTCCTGGAAAAGGCCGCCCAGAACAACTGTCTGGCCGTCTTTAACCAAAACATTCGTCAGCACCTTGGTTTGCTCTTTATTAGGCAGAGCAGAACCTCCCAATTCCTCAACCGAACCCGTACTCTGTTCAGGCTGAAGTTCCAGCCGGATCATTCCATTGCGACCAATGAAGGGACGGAAGTGAAGAATGGTACCGGTTTCCAGGAAAGCAACCGATTGAGTCGTTGAACCAGACTGGTTCTGGGTCGTTGAATCCAGATAACCGTCTTCCCGGCCAATGATCAATTTGCCGGCCTGTTTATTCAGTGCCAGAATCTTGGGATTGGCAAGAATCGATGTATCTGTAATGGTTTCCAATGCCTGAATCAGCCCGGTAATATCATCAATTGAGATGCCAATCGTCAATTGGCCGCCAAACTGGTCAACGCCATTTGTCAGATCGTCACCATCTGCGTTTACAAATTCGAGACCGGGAACATTGTTCCAGTTGATCCCGAATTCGGTTTCCTCGGTCAGTCTGGCAGTCAAAATTGTAACTTCCAGCAAGACCTGCTGAGGTTCGACATCGACTTCAGACAGAACCTGGCGAATGCGTTCGATGTTTTCGGGATAGTCCGAAATAACCAAACGGTCATGAACGGCCAGTGTGTCGCCGCTCTTGCCGGCTTCCATTTCCGAAGGAGCTGCCGTGGTTGAACCCATCTTGCCAAATTCACTTAGCAAGGGTGTTGCCAGCTTCAACGCTTCATCAGAGTTGATGTAGTACAGGGTGATCATCGCATGTTCAAAGCGATCCTTGTCAGCCATGTACTCTTCGTTGGTGTACACCTTAATGAAATTACCCTTGGCTTCGTACTTGTTCGTGCCTAAAATCGCCTTCAGGGCCTCTTCAAAGGTTACATCATACAGGTTGGTAACGGTCACAATGCCGTCCACACTGGCTGAGGGCACAATGTTTTTCTCATACATCTGCGCCAGCATCCGAAGGGCATCCTTAATGGCCATGTCCTTCTTGAAGGAAATCGTCTGGATCGACTGACCCAGCACGGCATCCTCAGCGGCAGCCGGTTCTTCTGCTTGGGCCTGGCCCACAAACACAACACCCAGCATCGCCACAATCCAAACTCCTGCCGCAACGAGCGACATTTTCCTTACCACTTTTGTTCGTCTTGCCAACATAAAACACCATCCTTTCTAAAATTCAAAGATTTCTACCATTTTTAATACAACTGACATTTCATTCCACATTAACAACACTTCCTTTTCGCTGATTTTTTCTACGGTTAACACATACTGTTTAGGTCCCTCTTGAACCGTCAGCACCGAGCCGACAGATAAGATTTTGTCATCTATATACGCCTGAGAAGGATTCCCGGCCGCATCCTGAACCACGGCTTCAAGCATCAATTGCCTGGCAATCTTCTCAAGTTTTAATCGGTTTTCCTTTTCAACGCTGTCTTCAGGTGTATCGGCATCATCACCGGTGTCTTCAGCGTTTTGAGGCTCGTTGAACTCAAAAGCCGTCCACTTATCCGCACTAAACAAGTCGTGCGCCAGCACGTCATTTCGACCGGGCAACCGGGGCAGCGCAATCGCTTTCAGAGTCAGAGGACTCTTTATCTGTGCGGCCTGTGTCAGTTCCTGTTCAGCAGCTAACTCCTGAGCGTTGGCCGCAGCGGGGCCTTTTCTGCCCCCTAACAGTACTTTGCCCCAGAGAATCCCCATCACGACAAGCAAAACGATCATGGCCATCGTCTTTGGACTGATGTTTTGTAAAGTGCCTGTGACGGGCATTTTATTATTTTTCATTTTCCTGTTTCGAATCATGATCTAACTGTTATCCGCTTCGTCAGGTTGGTAATATACATTTGCTTTCGCGTTCAATGTAACGACTGCATCAAAGTCGCTTCCGTTCACCAGGCGGACCTGTTCGATCCGGATCAGGCGGTCGATATTTTCCAGCGACTGGAAAAACAGAAATATCTGTTCCAATGACCCTTTGCATTCAATGGTCAAAGGGATACTGCAAAGTTCATCAGACTTCAGCTCAACACCGGGCTGCACCAGCTGGTCGGTCAAATTGCATTCATTCATCACTTCAGCGACCTGCCGCCACAGCGTGGCCAGGTTGCGCCCCTGCGGCACTTTTTGAGTAAATGGCAACAGCTGCTTCTGAAGCTCTTTTTTTTGCTGTCGCAACTCAGGAATCAAAACACCATTTACACATATCTCACTGAGCATGATTTCCTGCTGTCGTATTCGCTTTTGAGCAGCGTACTTTTGGCGTACGATAGGGACATATCGAAATATCCCAAAGCCGCCGATCACCAATGCGCCTAAGGCCAGAATTAACAATTGCTGTTTATCTGGTTTAACCATAACATTCCTCTACCTCTGAATTTGGTAATCCGCTACAAAACAACGAATTTCAAATTCAGTTACATCCTTGTCCTTAATCTTTTCGGGTTTTGAATAGACCAGTGACACCTCTTGAAAATATTCGGCCTGCTCAAGACGAGCGATCAGCGCCGCCGCATCGGCCGGACTCGCTGCAATTCCGGTCATGGTCACCTTCAATCGTGAAGGGGCATTGGGAATCACAGGATTCTGTTCTTTTTTCGAACCGCCAACCTGAACCAAAACTCCGGAAACCCGGGACTCCCTTTCGAAGTCTTCAATAGGCTCATTGGTTAACGACAGGTTGCTGAGAATAATGTTTTCCTGAATCAGATACGATAATTCACCAAGGATCGACGTTACTTCCGTTCGGGAGACAATCTTATCAAGCAGTGTCGTCTTTTGTTTCATCACAGCAATCTCATTTTGCAAGCTCAGCGTTTGCTGAACTCGCGCTTGTCCTTTAAGCAGCGTGGACTGGATGCCTTCGACTTCCGCATTGACATATTTGACATGATGGCCCATGACAAAGCTCCAGGTCATCATCATCGCAAACAGAACAGCGATCAATGTACACTGGCGGGTGTATCGGCGTTTACGAATCCGATCCGCTTTGTACCATTCAGGGATAAAATCTATTTCTTTCATGCCGTCATCGCTTCCAGCTGTTTTTGACTCCGTATTTCAGTCATCCCAAGGCCCTTCAAGGCCAGTCCCGCCGCAATGGCCCATTCGCACATCTGGGGATTTGAACGTCGATCAAAATCCGCATGGCTTAAGTCAAAACCACCCAGCGGTTCGGCGACACAAATCTCAACGCCCACATACTTTCGCAGCGCATCGATCAATGCTGATTCATACGCCTCGCCTCCGGCGAATGCCGCTTTGACAGGACGCTCGCCCCGAAACGTCACCGCGTAGTATCGAAAACACAGTGAAATTTCATGGGCAAGACTTTCAATCGAGTTGTTCATCGCATCGATCACAACACGTTTCGTTTCTGTATCAACGCCCTCGGAATCCGCATGACGTGAACGATCCCGCAACTCAGCGGCCTCTTTCAGTGAAATTCCAAGCCGTTTGCTCACCTGTTTGTCAAACTCATCTCCGGCGATTGGAATTTGTTTAACAAACGCAACTTTCTGCCCCCGCCCGATAATAACTGTGGTAAACTGCGTCCCCATGTCCACAAACACACTGACTGAGTCCTGATTTCCACTACTTCGGAGGGTCGACTGGAAGCATCGAAACAATGCACTGGGAACCGTATCCAGAGAAATGGGGGTCAATCCCGCCTGCTCAATCAGATCGATATGGCGGTTTACCTGTTCCTGTTCGGTCCCAAAGAAAATAACCTCGTTCTTGATCTGGTCGCCCTGATAGGCATTGCCCGCGACCATGTAACGAATCTCGTCGGAATCCGGGTCCATACCAAAGCGTTTGGCCACTTCCGTTTTCATCACTTCTTCGATCTCTTCCGGATAATTGCTGTCCAACCGCAAACTTTTGATCCTGATAACATCTCCCGGAAGACAGGAAACCACTTCACGGCCTCTGAATCCGCCTCGATGGTACAGCGTCCTGATCAAGTCGGTAAGCTGTTCAAACCACTGCTGTGAGCCGGGTTCCAGGTTGCGGTCCAGTGTTTCTTTTTCGGCCGCTTCCACGCAGATCGTCTGGTCTGAACGACTCAACTGGATCATCTTGATCGCGGAGTGGCCGATATCCAGGCCGATGGGCTGCGTTTTTGATTTGGTTAAAAATTCAAACATTGTTACGTGTCTCTATTTTTATCCTGCGTACCGGAATTTCCTAAGGGGTATCATCAATCGTTACATACCCCGTCATGGGTTCTATTTTTACATACAATCCAAAATTGCCAGATTGGATGTCCGACAAACTAATCACTCCACTGTTTAAGGCATCCGCAGGATCATTACTCTTGCCGTGGTAGGGACTGCCCAGGTAATCAAAGGTAATCGCTTTCGTAACATCCGCATCAAAGTCCGCACTTACAATATTCACCCTGTCCAGGCCAATACCTGAAAGACTCACCACAAAATCACCGGGGATGACAGGGTGTTCGATTACGGTATCGGTTCCTTGAGGATCCACATGAACCTCGTAGGATTCTCCGGCGGGGTCAAATATGATCGAATAGGACTGCTGATGTGTGATCGCCATACTCTTCACATAGTCAATATCCGCGGCAATATGATTCGCCGCCGAACGCACCTGGATATCAGCAGCACTGGACACCATAGGAACAGCTATTAATGCCGCAATGCCCAGAATCACCACAACGAGAATAATCTCAATGAGCGTAAAGCCGCACCCTCGAAGGCAGTTGTTGTATTTGTCGCTGTTTTTCATAATCAACTCGCTTTTAAACTATCCGTTCGGGAATTCGACATGAATCCCGACTTGTTTTCGACATTCTGCAGGGACTGCTTAATCGACAAAAAAATCTGTTTTCAAATCACCCTCTTTTTTTTGCAATGGCTGAATCACAGGCCTATTTCCCGCTGTCTGCGACCGCTTATAACGCCCCCAATAAAACTGCCATCCTTATTTTTAATACTGATAAGCAGCTTCTGACCTTATCTTGATCGTTACGACCGCTGCCATTTGAATCACTCAACGACACCTCTTTATATAGAGTTGTTATTAAAAAATAACAAATAAATGGCTGCCAGGAGGTGCTAAATCCGCAAAATCTGATTTATCGGACATTATTAAAGAATACAGGAATGTAAGAACACAAGGACACAGGTATATCCCCTGAGAGCTGAGAACTGAAGACTGGAAATTGGAGACTGATGCACTACTGGCGGGTAACAGAAATGTAGCATGCCTGTGTGCTGTTAGGATCATAAAACAGCATCGCATCCAGTACGCTGCGGGCCCGGACAAGACCGTTGGCCTTGTCATAGGCAGCACACTGGATCGAATAGATATAAGTGGAAGGGTCATTGGGGTCGGCGGCAGCGGTCTCTGCAGGACTGTTGACAGCCAGGTCATAGTAGCCGGAACTGCCGGGATCGATCTGCATTTGGGTCTGCGACCAATTGATGTCATAAAAGCCGGTATTTTCGGGGCTGGTGATCAACGCTTTGGCGTGTTCCAGACCCGCCCACGCCAGGTAATCGGTCTCATTACGGAGCCGGTAATTTTGGCCGCATTGAAGCGCCGCATCGCTGCGGGCAATAAACCCCGATGAGATGACCGCAATCGCCATGATGATGAACAATACGACCAGCATAGCGATGCCTTTGCGCGAACAAGATTTTCTGCAATATCGTTTCATTTTTTTACCACAGAGAACACAGAGTTTTTTATTTCGTGTTTATTCGTGTTCATTCGTGGTTTCTTAAAACTTTCGATGTGAATCCGAAACACGCAGACGGGCGTTGACGCTGTGTTTCTGTAATTGTCCATTTTCGGCAACCGAAAAGCAAACCGTAACAAACTGCGTTGCAGGCGCCGCGGCATCAAAGGCGAAACTGATATTTTTGCATTGACTGAATACCCGGTTGGTCCCGATCGTCAATGTATTCGCATCAGGGGCCCGTTTTACCGTGGTCAGTTCACCCGCACTCGCCAATCCGTCCGCATCGGCATCGTTCCAGAGGGTAAACCCCTCATCAGAAGCGGCGGTTACACGGTTGGCACGCCGGATCAGATCGGTCAGATAGACAGAAACCAGGCGCAGCTGCGATTGTTCGCGCCCGACCTGGTCTGTGGCCTGGTCAGCAGCCGTTGTCGCACCGGCCAAGGTAACCACCGCGGCCAGAACAATCGAGGCGACCATCAGGGCCACCATTAGCTCCATCAGCGTAAAACCACTATTAGGCAGTAGGCAGCAGGCAGTAGGCAATCGTTTTTTGTCTGTTGCCTTCTGGCTTCTGGCTAATGCCTTTTCTCTGCTGTTCTTCATTTCCTTCATGGTCTTCATGGTTTATTCACCCATCAGCGTTGTTACACGGGTCATTTCATTACCCTGCCAGCGTACCGAAACGGTCACCAGCACTAAAGGCACCGATTTGACCATTGCGTCCTGGCAGGTGACGGACCGGCTGAACCCGGCATAGATCAAATCGGTTAAAGGATTACCGAAAGTATCCAGCATCGTACCGTCAGCTTCGGTATAGTTATTGTAACCGGCGGGAGTGTCCGCAAGCATTGTATTGGGATCGGCCAGCAGGACTTTCTCCATCAGTTCGGAGGCCAGATTGGCTGACAGGGTCTGCCGGGAGGCTTCGGCCTGTACCGCTGCGGCATTGGCAAAAGGCAGCAGTATCCCGGCCGCCGCCATCGCCAGTAAAACCATGGCAATGGTGGCCTCGATCAGTGTAAAACCGTGATTGTTTGACTGTCTTTCCATAGCAAATCAGGAATCTATGAATGTAGGAATATAAGGAGGCAGATATCTTTGCATTCATACATTCCTATCTACCTGTATTCCTGCATTCGTATAACAAATTCGTCCCGGCGATATAGTTCGTGGTTCGGCGTTTTGTTCGTACAAAAAGAAAGCCGGCCCGCCCCCCGGAAAACCAGGAGCCGGCCGGCTGTTTAATGCTTTTAGCTCTTAAAATTAAGCAGCAGGAGCTACAAATGCAGCACCAGCATCAATAAGGTCTTGCCTTACCTGGTTTTCTTTAACATTGGCAGGGTCAAGATCGGCGATGCCGATGAAGATGTCGCCTGAGAGCTCATCATAAACCCAACCTACATCAATTGCGTCTGCTACTGCAAGCGTGTCAGAATCGTTCCAGGGATTTCTGGGCATATCCTGAACGTAAGGACCATAAATGATCTCATTAGCAGGGTCTTTAGTCGCAGATGTTGCTGTAGAGTTAACGTCAGAATAGTTCTCCATAAAGGTCGCAAAAGTGGCCATAGCAGGAGGATTGTCATTGTGCTGAATCTTGTACAGCTCAATCTGAGACCGCAGAGACTTCAGAGTGGTCAGACAGCTAGCAACCTTTGACTGCGTGCTTGCATCGGTAAACTGAGGAATGACGATAGCCGCCAAAATACCCAGAATTACCACAACGATCAGAATTTCTACCAGTGTGAATCCTTTGTTCTTCATTTCAGTACCCTTTCTTTTTCTTGTGTTTGCCTGTTTTAGGTCTTCTTGTTACATTCCAGATTTGAACACAAACAACTTTTTTCATGTTTCATGATTGCAGGAATATACGAATATAGAAACATAAGGAAATTTGCATTCCACTATTCCTATCTACCTACATTCCTGTTAATTTGTCGCCAGGTCGATATTCGCTTGTCAAAGAACTTCAAACTTCATAATTATCGTTCACACAGAAAATGTAATAAATAAAACCCGCCCCTGCCAAATACAGGTACGTTTTTTAGGGAAAAAATGTTAGAAAACTCAAGCAGACGGAAACTGTAAAGAAGCACCGATAAAACAAGGTATATGCCGCAGGAAGGATCTGTTTACCATGAAGAATATGAAGAGCAGAAAGTTTTTATTAACTATTTCTTCATGCCCTTTGTGCACTTCAGGGTTTGTTTATAGATGCAAAAGTATAGTCCGGGGCGTTTTGAATCACGATCTTTCGCTGGTTTTCGCTGACGTGCTCCAGGTGAACTGTGATGCAGTCGTAATCGTCCAGAGCCGGCAGGACTTTATCGGCCCATTCGACCAATACGACCGAGTCCGGGCGGCAGTATTCATCAAAGCCCAGCGCCTCAAACTCCGCGACGGACTCGATGCGATACGCGTCAATATGGTAGATATGGATCATCCCGTTGCGACCGAAATACTCATTGACCAGTACAAATGTCGGGCTGGACACCTGGTCGCTGTCATGGGCCTCCAGGCCCAGTGAGATGCCCTTGATCAGGTGCGTCTTGCCAGTGCCGAGATTGCCAATCAAAGCAAATACCTCGGCGCCCTTTAAGGCCGCACCGATCCTCCGGCCCAATTCAATCGTCTCGGCCGCACTGTCTGTTATGATTTCAATGGTTTTATTATTCATAAATCTTACCTCTTGGAAGCTATTTCAAAGCCGCACCAAAGGTGCAATATAACATAGCCCAGGGCAACGCCCTGGGTTTACGGTATCGCTTTACCCAGTCGCTCTGAAAGAGCAACATAATCTATCCTGCCCTTTCAGGGCGAGACAGATTGAGAGATTCACTGACCCAGCCCGTTGGGCTGGGCTATAATATATTGGCCTTTCAGGCCGAAACCTCATAAATGATCAAATCCTCTCGGCGTCAGCAGTTTGACCTGCCCGGTCGGCGTTTTCAACTCCATCCGGCCACTGCTGGTGATTGTTCCGACCTTTGAGATTGATAGGCCCGTTAACTGCGGCAGCTTTTCAAACTCCTGCGGCGACAGCGTAAACAGCAGTTCAAAATCCTCGCCGTCGTGCAGGGCACTTTCTAAGGGATTTTCATTGTTCGCCGCAGCATCCGAGATCGGGATGCTGTCCGCTAAAAGCGATGCGCCAACCTTGCTTTGCTTGCAAATCCGGTTCAGGTCGGTACTCAGGCCATCGGTAATATCCATCATCGCGTTGATTTTGACTGCCTTTGTGATCTCCAATGCCTCATTGACCCGCGGCTGAAAGTCCAGATGCTTTCCGAGCAGCGATCCGCCCAGCGTGCCGGTCACACAAATAACATCGTCGACTTTTGCCCCGCTTCGACGCACCGGCGGGTGATGGCCGCTGGGTTTGCTGAGCATGGTTACATTGATCGCCAGCCGCCCTTCCGTACGCCGCCATTTGGTGATGTCGCCGCCGATGAGTTCACAGCCGAATTTTTGCCCTGCTTGAGTGAGTCCGGCGTAAAGGTGCTTGAGTTCGTCTTCTCCAAACCCTTGCGGCAGCGCCACCGCACAAACCGCACAGACGGGAACCGTCGCCATCGCCGCACAATCGCTCAGACTGGCCGCCATCGCTTTAGTCGCCGCCTGCTCTAAGCGGCACTGAGCCAGATCAAAATGCACCCCATCCAGCAGCATATCAGTCGTAATCAGAACGGTTCCATCATCGCCAGCTTTTAGTTGCGCCATATCGTCACCAATGCCGATGGGAAACTGTTCACTGTCGGCATTGCTTTGGGCAGCAAACCAGGATGTGATGTTGTCTTCGTTCATTGCGATTAACAAGAATACATGAATACAAGAACGCAGGAACTCAAGAATTCTTGATCTTTGCTCGATATAGTGTTAACAATTTACTAACTTCTTCTGCCTGCCGTTTCATATTTTCTGTGTCGCAATACTCCAATTCTTTTGACAGGATTAGATAATATCGTACCTCCTCAAGAGAACTATGCGCAATTGTTAGAAATCGGCTTTTCTCTGCGGCGGTTCGTTTCTTAAAACCCTCAGCGATATTGGCCGGAACCGATACCGACGCTCGTCGCATCTGACTAACGAGTCCATACAGTTCATCTTTTGGGTACTCCTTTGTGGCTTTATACACAGAAAGCACTAACCCATGAGCTTTCTGCCACACGAACAAATCTTCAAAACACTTAGCCGGCTGATTCATACGACCCTTCTTTTTTCTTGGGTTCTTGCGTCCTTGTATTCCTGAGTTCTTGAATCTATTGTTCCTTCAGCTTCCCCTTCCAATAATGAATCTGCGCTTTGGCAGCTTCCGGACCGGCAGAACCGGCTGTTTTGTAGGATTGACACACTCCCGCCGGATCGAGGGTTTTATACACATCCTGCTCGATCTGGTCGCAAGCGGCTTGGAATTGCTCCAGCGTTAACTCGCCCAGCTTCTTTTTATTTTCTTTTTCACACTGTGCCACCAGTGAGCCGACGATACCGTGGGCCTGCCGGAATGGAACACCCTTTTGCACCAGGTATTCGGCCATCGCCGTCGCATCGAGGAAGCCCGCATCCAGCCCGTCGGCGATCTGTTTTGTATTGAATGTCGTGTTATTGACGATCGCGGCGGTCATTTGCAGACAGGTATCAGTCGTGTCCGCCGCGGCGAACACATGGATCTTGTCTTCCTGCAGGTCCCGGTTATAGGTGGACGGCTGGGCCTTGAGAATGGTCAGCATCGCTACCAATGCCCCATAAACGCTGCCGCTCTTGCCCCGGATCAACTCCAGCATATCGGGGTTTCGCTTTTGCGGCATCATACTCGAACTGGTGCAGTAGGCGTCATCGGTTTTGATAAACGAAAACTCCGCCGAAGTGTAGATGATCCAGTCCTCGGCCAGCCGCGACAGATGCGCCGCCACCAGCGAACAGCAGAAAATGAACTCCGCGCAGAAATCCCGATCCGACACCGCATCGATGCTGTTGTATTTGATATCCCGAAAGCCGAGGTTTGTCGCCGTCATCTCCCGGTCCAGCGGCAGGGTTGACCCCGCCACCGCCCCGCTGCCCAGCGGACAGACATTCAGCCGGTCCCGGCAGTCCTTGAGCCGGCTGTAATCCCGTGCCAGCATCTCGACAAAACTGAGCAGATAGGATGCAATCGTTACCGGCTGAGCCCGCTGCAGATGCGTATAGGACGGCATGATGTCGTCGGTGTATTTCGTCGCGGATTTGACAAACGCCAGCTGAAGCTGGGTGATCCGTGTCAGAAGCACCTCGATCTCGTCCCGCATCCATAATCGAATATCGGTCGCCACCTGGTCGTTTCGACTCCGGCCGGTGTGCAGTTTTTTACCGGCGTCACCAATCTTTTTAATCAGGGCCGATTCAATGGCCATGTGGATATCTTCCAGCGACTTGTCGAACTTGAATTTGCCGGCGGCAATCTCCTCGCCGATCTCCAGCAGGCCCTTTTTGATCTCGGCCGCCTCGGCCCTGGTGATGATCTTCACCGCCGCCAGCATCTCCGCATGCGCGATCGACCCGGCGATATCAACCTTATACAGCCGCTGATCGTACGACAGCGACTCGACAAAATCCACCGCCAACTCATCCACCGACCCCGAAAGCCGCTTTTCCCAACTCTTTTCCTGCTTCGCCATTTTGCTATCCTCACACAAAGTCATTATTGGTAGAAACTTATCAAAATATTACGCCCGCAGAGCTCAAAAGTCAAGCCCAACAAGCCAAAACTCAAAACACCAACTAAGGATAGTCTGAAAGACTGACATACTATAGCCCAGGGCATCGCCCTGGGTTTACGAACCACACAAACAACAATCGCCCTGTAAGGGCAGTATAATCAATCCCAAAGGTATTGCTCATCGTATTTAACATGGTATTTTTGAAGAAATTCAACCAACTCCTCTTTGAATGTAACCGTTCGGTGATGTTCCTTCTGTCCGGCGATATAACGCTTTACTGAATCTACTCTGGAACTGCTAACGGAAAAAGCCCCGTAACCATTCTGCCAAGCAAACTTTTGACACACACCGTTTTTTGTTTTAATCCAGCAACTGCTGGGGCGCTTGATCTCTTCGATATATTTTGCCAATGTCACGGTCCTTGGCAGTGTTGCTAAAATATGCACATGGTCGGCGGTCCCGTTAATCAAACAGGGAATGCCGTCCATTCGTTTGATGGTGTCGGCCATATAAGCGTAAAGTTGTGGTTCAATATCCGTTTGGATAAAAGGATAGCGTTCTTTGGTGCTGAATACAACATGCACATACATTTGGGCTAACGATTGTGCCAATTTTTATCCTGCCCTTTCAGGGCGATTTCTTTCTGGGGTTACCTTTTTAACCCAGGGCGTTGCCCTGGGCTATATTATAACGGCCTTTCAGGCCAAATCAACAATACTACCCATTAGCTGCTGCCTTGCGTTCTTCCTTCGGCCTTGTTTTCCAGCGGCGGTGGAGCCACCAGTACTGGGTCGGGTCCTTGCGGATGAGTTCTTCCAGTGCGGTGTTGTATTCCTGTGTGATCCACCGGAGCGGTTGGTCCTTGTCGGCCCATTCGTCGGGCATGATGATGCGGCTGATCTCGACCTCAAAGAAGAACTCCCCCGGCGTCTGTCGGCAGCAGGCCACAACAACCGGCATATTGTACTGCAATGCCAAAAGACCAATGCTCTTGTAGGCGCTGGCCTTTCGCTCGAAAAAGTCCACAAACACACCCTTTTTGCCCGCGTCCTGATCGGCAATAAAGCACAGCGTCGCCCCCTCTTCGGCAAGATCGGCCATCTGATCGGCGGCGCCTTTTTTGTCGATGATCTTTTGGCCATGCTTTTCGCGAATGCCGTAGAGGTATTTATTGATATACGGATTATCCAGCGGCCGGGCAATGCTGTAGGCATTGAACCCGAACAAACCCAGTGCATACCCCATGATCTCAAAGTTGCCGTAGTGACCGGTCAGCATCAAAAGGCCCTTGCCCTCCTGCATCATCCACTTGGCCCGCTCAAAGTTAATCGCAGTCGCATAGTTGCGCCAGTTGTCCTTGCGGACCAGCCGCGGCGAGAACATCAGGTCGATCGCCAGCATCACGATATGCTGGAACGACCGCCGCCCCACATCTTCCAGCCAGGCATCCGTCTTGTCGGGAAAGCTCGCTCGCAGGTTATCGATCGCCCGCTTGCGGCCGCGATGATAATGCTTCCACATCTGATTGCCCAGAAAACACCCGAATCGCAGGCACCGCCGCACCGGAAACAGGAACAAGATGAACAGCGCCACCCGCATGGCCGCATAGCCGGCCCAATCCATGACGGGATTTCGCTGTTTTTTCTTCTTTTTTCGTTTTTTCGGCAACGGCATCGCAGCACCAGCATCTATATATTGTTAAGACTGTAAAAAAGCGGGCTTTATTATGCCTTAATCGGCGTACTTGTCAAGCTTTGGTTGACAGGAGCAGCGCCGGAGCGTATAATCCTGACCAAATTATACTGAATCTAATAATCGAAAGGGTAAACAAATGGACTTTGACAATACACAGGACGCAGGCAGTACCGAACATCCGCAGCAGCCCCAAGAGCCGCCCCAAACACCGCCGACGGTCAATATCCCGGACTTTTCGAGTGCCGTTTATGACCCGTATCCGAAGAAAAAGAAGGGGTCCGGCTGGAAAATATTTTTCACTATCATCCTGGTACTGTCGATCATTGCCAACGGAATCATGCTTTTGGCCATGGCCGCCATGGGCAGCGTTCTCGTCGGCGGCGGCGCATCGGGTGATAACGGTCTTGTGGAAAAAGTCCTGATCGACGGGCAGCGAGCCAATAAGATCGCCGTGATCGATATCGAAGGCGTGATCAACGGCGAGATGAGCCACTGGGTGCAGAAGCAGCTTAAGACAGCCGAAGATGATGGTAATGTCAAGGCATTGATCGTTCGGATCGCCAGCCCCGGCGGCGGCGTTGCGCCCAGCGACCAGATCCATTACTACATCACCCGCTTCAAGAAGCACACGAATAAACCGGTATTGTGCTTTATGCAGTCCATCGCCGCTTCAGGCGGGTATTATTCAGCTGTGGCCTGTGACCATATTATGGCCGAGCCGACTGTGATCACCGGTTCCATCGGCGTGATCATGAACCACCTGGTCATCAAGGACCTGCTGACCGAAAAACTCGGCATCGATCCGGTAACCATCAAAAGCGGCCCGCGCAAGGACTGGCCCAGCATGTTCAATGAGACCACCGACGAGGAAAAGCAGTACCTGATGGATCGGGTCATTACACCCTCCTACGACCGGTTTGTAGAGTTGGTTGCTGAGGGCCGAAAAGAGGTACTGAGCGAAGAACAGATCCGCGAACTGGCCGACGGCAGCATTTATACGGCCCAGCAGGCGGTGGACAATAAGCTGGTGGACGAGATCGGCTATTTCGATAATGCGGTTTATAAGGCGCAGCAGATGGCCAATATCTCCAACGCAAAGGTCGTCACCTATGAAGAACTGTTCTCGTTCTGGTCGATCATGGGTGCCCAGAGCAAAGCGAAGATCGATCTGGAAACCGAGATCCTCGAAAAACTCGCCGCCCCAAGAATCCTCTACCTCTGGGACGGTAAACGGTAGACATAAGACGCGCTAAAATTGAACTGAACCACAAACAGACACGAATACACACCAATTATATCTATATTCGTGTTGATTAGTGTTCATTCGTGGTTCCTCTGCTACGAGAATTTACCGGTTCTCTCAACAATACCGTTTTTGACTTTCAGGCGATCTTCCGAAAATAGTTTGATCGCTTCGGGGTAGGCGGCGCATTCCTGCTCGAAAACGCGGTCGGCGAGGGTGTCCGCATCGTCATCATCTTTGACCTCACACGTTCGCTGGACGATGATCGGGCCGGCGTCGTATTCATTGGTACAGAAATGGACGGTGCAGCCGGACACCTTGCAGCCGGTCTTGACAACCGCCTCGTGGACGTGGTGGCCGTACATGCCCTTGCCGCCAAAGGCCGGCAGCAGCGCCGGGTGGATATTCATTACGCGGTTTTCATAATGGGCCGGGATCTGCCACAGGCACATCCAGCCGGCCTGCACGACAAGATCGACCTGTGCTTCATCAAGGACTTTTGCAATTTCACCGCTGAACTGCTCAATATCGGGATGGTCTTTTTTGCGGATAATGACCGGATCGAGTCCCAAACCCCGGGCCAATTGGACACCCCTTACGTTTGATAATGAACTGATGACGACAACGATCTCAGCATTGAGACATCCGTCCTCAATTTCCTTCTGGATATTGGTCATGGTCCGGCCGCCGCCACTGAGCAGGATGCCCAAACGCAGTTTTTTGCTCTCGGAGGTCACCGAAGTGTGCTGCAGCTCAACATCTTTCTTCTTGTCCATCGCCCGATTGGCCATGGCGTCGGCTTCGGTGTTCTTCTCACGATAGATGTGCGTGGCCTGCCACGACCCGAATGACGCCAGTAACCCCATGCAATCGGCATAGATATCCTTGAGATTTGGGCTTTTGACCTTGTACTGGCCATTGATCTGCCGTACCAGCAGCTGGCTGTCGCTAAAAAGCCGCACCGACTGTGCGTCGAGGTCTTTGGCCGCAGCAAGGCCTTCCCGTACCGCGGTGTATTCGGCGATGTTGTTGGTGGTCTGTCCCAGGAAAATCCCGCGGGAAAGAATCGCTTCGCCGTCCGGCATTTTGATGGTAAATCCAGCCCCGCCCGGTCCGGGGTTGCCGCGGCTGCCGCCATCTGTGTATAAATCGACTTGCTGATACAAGGTGAGTTCCTCCTGGCCAAACGCTCGACAGACACAAAAAAAACCGGTGTCTGCTAAGACAGGCCGGCATGCATTTTACAGATTTTCGTCTTTTTTCAAATATAAAATCCGCGTACAGTTTGAACAGCGGACAATTTCGTCTTTGCCGCTGAGGATGTTGACAATTTCCGCCGGAACACCCATGAAACAACCGCCGCAACTGTAGGATTGCGTGTTTTCGTTAACCTGCTCCACCTCGGCCATGGCTTCGCCGTCATAGGTTTCGGCCACACGTGAGAATATCCGAAGTGATTCGGCGGGGATATCCTTGGCCACGGCGTCCCATTCGGCCTGTACCTCAGCAATATCTTTTTCGAACTCTACGGCTTTGGACTCGGCTTCATTGCGAACTTCATCAACCTTGCCGCGCTGGTCTTCGATCTGCTTTTTGATCTCTTCACAAGCGGCTTCATCGACCTCAACATTCTTCATCAGTTCCAGCACCTGTGACTCGATCTTGGAGTCATCGGCCTTGGCGGTGTTTAACTCGGTCAGCAGCGCAGAGTATTCCTTATTCGTGCGTGCAAGATTCAGGTGATTGCGGAGTTTGTCGATTTGTTCATCCCGCTCCTTCAGATCCATCTCCAACCGCCCCGCCTGAAGTTTGGTCTGCTTGATTTCCTCCTGTTTGGCCTCGAGCCCATTCTGCAATGTGCGCAACTGGCTTTCCTGGAACAATACGCCCCTTCGACACCTGGCCAGTTTCGTTTTTGCCGCCCGAAGGCGATTTTCAACACGCTGCAATTTGATCAAATCATTTAAAAACGATCCCATTCGCATCCCTTTTTTAACTTGTTAAACGTCCCGCCCCATTGACAAACTTTCATTATGTAATAATGGCGGGGTTCTGCAACATTTTTTTTTCATTTTTTAATTTTGACTCGTCATAAACACATATATTCAGTAAAATCCTGTACTTTCGACCTGACAGGGTCAATGACGATATGATAAATCTATTACAAGACATTAAAGGCCTTCTATGAAAGAACTGCTCAAAGAACTCATTCGATCAGCACCGACTCTCGATAACGGTGAACAAAGGGCCGCCGAGATTCTGGCTGAATTTTTCAAACAGCAGGACATCCCCGTGACCCTTGATTCATGGGACGGCAACCGGGCCAATGTCATCGCATCGGTCGGCAACGATGACGCAGGCGCCCCAACCCTGCTGTTCGGTGCCCATCTGGATGTGGTTCCGGCGGCAAAGGAACACTGGCAGACCGATCCGTTCTGCCCGGTCGAGGCCGACGGCCATGTCATTGGCCGGGGCTCAGTGGACATGCTGGGCGGGCTTTGTGCGGCGGCGCAAACCCTCGTGGATTTGAGCAAGCAGCCATTATCGAGTCGGATCATCTTCGCCGCTACCGCCGGTGAGGAAACCGACAGCTGCGGCGTCAAACGATTCGTCGAGCAATACCGGCCGCAGATCAATAATCCGGTTGGCACCGTTATTGCCGAACCGACCGGGATGCAGATCCTGCGGGCACATCGGGGGATCCTGTGGCTCAAGATCGAAACCTTCGGCAGAACCGCACACGGTTCCACACCGCAAGCAGGCATCAACGCTATTCTGAAAATGAACACCCTTATTGACCGGCTTCAGGGTTGGGAAATCCCGCACCAACCGCATCCGCTGCTGGGCGGCTGCTCCAAGAGCATTAACCGCATTGAAGGCGGCAGCGCGACGAATATCGTGCCGGACCACTGCTCACTCGAAATTGACATCCGCACCCTGCCCGGACAGGATCATTCGGATATCATAGAGAGTCTGCAAAAACTTTGCGATGAAATGCGGCAAAACGACCCGGACTTCAAGACTCAGATTTCAAATATACGCACTGTTGACGCGATGGAAACTCCCGCGGATTCGCCATTCGTACAGGCCATCTGCCAGGCGACCGGAATCACCGAAACACAGACGGCCGGATTTACCACGGACGGCCCGTATTTTGAGGAACTGAATGCCCCGGTTGTGATCTTCGGTCCCGGCGACGGCACCCGATGCCACAAACCCGATGAATTCATCGAGATCGACGCCTTAGAAGAAGCCCGGCAGATGTATAACCGCATCATCCAGAAAGCATTACAGCAGGAGTTCAAGCTTTAGCTTGTAATACAACACACTAAAGTGTGAACTCCTGCAAAAAAAGCCGTGCTCGAAGTGAACACGGCTTTGGGGTTTATCAATCGTAATCGCTCTTAGCGCCCGGACTCCCACAGGATCAGGCCCGACTCGTACGGTTCCACCAGGTCCTGATGCCGCGGCAAAATCCGCAACGCGTAGCCATGGCGGCCGGAAATCCTGCACGGGATCGTCCCGGTAAATGTTCCCACATGGTCTGCATCCAGACTGTCGGGCTCATAGGTCATCTCGGCGATCTGTCCGTCCCTGATATGGCCGGACGAATCCACATGGCCGTAATAAATCTGTACCGCCACATCCGACGGCTCAAGCCGGCCCAAATGAATATGCGCCATCACCTGAACCTCGGAACCGACCGACAATTCCTGCTGTATCTCATCGAATTCCGTTGCCGTCTGACCGTCAAGCATTCGCGTTTGGACGTCACGAATCTCCAGGTCGGACCAGTCCTGATGCAATTTTGCTTTCCACTGCGACAGCGCTTTGACACGTTCCATCCCATTGGCGGTCAACTCTTCCCACTTCATGTCGGCGGGATGATAAAACTTGCGTGTATACTCGGCCACCATGCGGCTGGTATTGAACCGCGGAGCACACCATTTGATGGTATTTTTCATGCGACGAATCCAGCGCCGCGGCAGATGGTCCTTGCCCCGGTTGAAGAACAGCGGCACCACTTCCTGCTCAAGCAGATTATAAATTGCATGGCCCTCGACCTGGTCCTGGTACGAGAGGTCGTCGTACTCTTCGCCAGCGCCAATGATCCACCCGCCGTCGGGAATATAGCCCTCGCACCACCAACCGTCCAGCGTACTCATATTCAGCACACCGTTGATCGCGGCTTTCATACCGCTGGTGCCGCTGGCTTCCATCGGGCGACGGGGGTTATTCAGCCAGATATCAACACCCTGCACCATATAACGGGCAATATCCATATCGTAATCTTCAAGGAAAATCAGCCGGCGGCGTATCTCCGGATGTTTCGAAGCAAAATGCACGATCTGTCGGATCAGTTCCTTGCCCGCGGTGTCGCGGGGATGTGCCTTGCCCGCAAAGATAAACTGCACCGGCATATCCGTTTGTGTCAGCAGTTTGATCAACCGCTGCGGGTCCTGAAGCAGCAGAGTGCCGCGTTTATAGGTTGCGAACCGCCGTGCAAAACCAATGGTCAACGCCTCCGGGTCGAGCACCTCTTCGGCCCAGCTCAACTCCGTATGGAAAGCGCCCCGCCGCTGAAGCTGCCGTTTGAGCCGCCTGCGGGCAAACCCGACCAGCCGCTCTTTGCCGCGCTGATGAATGCGCCACAGCTCTTCATCCGGAACCTGGTCGAGATTGTGCCAGATCGATTTGTCCACGGCCTCATCCGCCCAGCGGGAGCCCAGATAGCGTTCATAGAGCGAATCCAGCTCCGAACTGAGCCATGTCCTGGCATGGACACCGTTGGTGACCGCATTGATCGGCACCTCGGGGACCGGCAGCTCCGGCCATAAGCTGGACCATATTTTTCGAGACACCTCGCCGTGAAGCTGGCTGACACCATTTCTGTGAGCGCTGGTCTTCAGTGCCAGTACCGGCATCTTGAAACTTTCATGGTCATCGGATGGATGAACCCGTCCCAGCGAGAGGAACTGCTCACGGTTGATGCCGAGCGTCCCGTAATAATGACTGAAATATTTATCGATCATCTCAATGGGAAATTCATCGTTGCCCGCAGCGACCGGTGTATGAACCGTAAAGATATTACTGGCCTTGGCCATTTCAAAGGCCTCGTCGAATGTCATATCGTATTTGCTTCTGAGCTTTCGCACACGTTCGATCGCCATGAACGCCGCATGGCCTTCGTTCATGTGGCAGACCGTCGGCTCCAGGTCCAACGCCAGCAGCGCTTTGAGCCCACCGACGCCCAGTATGATCTCCTGGCAGATACGCATCTCAGAATCACCGCCGTAAAGCGTTTGCGTGATCGTACGGTCCTGATTTGAGTTCGACGGCAGGTTCGTATCCAGCAGGTATAATGGAACCCGCCCGATCGTCGCTTTCCATATCTGTACCTGTACCGTGCGGTCCGGGAACTGGAGGTTGATCGTCAGCGGCTTCCCGTTTTTCTTCTGAATCGCTTCAAGCGGCATATTGTGAAAATCATTGTCAAAATAATGCTCCTGCTGCCAGCCATCGGTATTGAGATATTGACGGAAATAGCCATTCTGATACATCAGGCCCACCGCAACCAATGGAATCCCCAAGTCCGAGGCACTCTTGAGATGGTCGCCGGCCAGCATTCCAAGCCCGCCAGAATAGATCGGGACGGATTCGTGGATGCCGAATTCGGCGCTGAAATAGGCAATCAGCGGTTTATGTCCTTCGCGGGCATAAATCTTATTGAACCATGAAGGCGAATTAATTGTCTGTTCCAGTTTCTCCCGAGCTTCTTTAAGCTGAAAGATAAACCCTTCATTGTTCGCCAGATCTTCCAAACGGGCCTGTGAAACCAGCCCCAGCATCTTAACGGGATTGTGGGCACATTGTTTCCACAGATCATAATCGATCCGTCGGAATATCTCGGTAATATCATAATGCCACGACCAGTAAAGGTTGTTAGCAATAACCTGCAGGTCCTCTAAGGCAGCCGGCAGGGAGGGTTTCACAGTAAAAGTACGTACGGTTTGCATATGCAGCTTGTCTTTACCAGGTGCTTTCATCGTTGATTCCATGTCTTTTTCCTTATACATGCGGTATCTCTGTTCTTATAGTGGTACCTTGGTCTTTTGTTCGGCTCATAACACCTCTGGCTTAATAAAAAAACACACAAACAGAGAGTATCGCTAACATCAAAGGATGTTATCGGTCTGGAAATTGAGTAATAATCTGAAGGTCTCATAACATTCCTGTGAATCCGTTGAATATTCCACAAATAAATAGCAGCCTGTTTATTCATTCCAAGGTATGAAGTCCTTCTATGATTTGCCGGAGTCCTTCAGCAGCGTCCTGAACTCATCGATCAATCGATTCGTTAGCTCACCGCTCTGCCCGCTGCCGATTGTGGCGCCGTCAAATTGAGTCACCGGCACAATGTCTTTGGTCGTGACCGCGATAAACAACTCGTCGCAGGCGACGGCCTGAGCCGGGGTCAGGGCTTTTTCAATGACGGACAACCCCGCCTTTTCTGAAATACGCATCACCATCGCACGAGTGATGGATGGCAAAATTTCGCGACCCAACGGACGGGTAATCACCGCTTTGGCTTTTCCATCAATCGCAAAGAATGACGAGCCGGCACCCTCTGTGATCGTCCCGTCGTCGCCGACAAGGATGGCCTCGCTGGCCCCGGTTTTTTGGACCTCGATGCGGGCAAGGACATTCGCCAGCAGATTGAGCGATTTAATATCGCAGCGTTTCCATCGCCAGTCCGGATGGGTGCTGACAGCAATACCGGTTTGCCTGGCTTGGGGGTCGTCTTTCAGTTCGCTGACGGTCATCAGAAAATTGGGCGTTGCGTCCTGACCGGGCAAATGATCTCGCGGACCGCTGCCGCGCGTCATGTGGAAATAGATCTTGGCGTTTGCATAACCGGCCCGTTCAAATGCCGAGAGAATCTTCTGCCTGACATCGGCCATGTCCACACCAAAAATCTGAATCTCTCGCAGACTTCGTTCGAAACGGGCCAGATGCTCGTTCATCGCAAAAATACGGCCGTCATAGCTGCGAACCACCTCATAGACCCCATCCCCAAAATATAAACCGCGATCCAAATACGGCCTGCCCATTTCGCTGGTCGGCAACATCTGGTCATCAATCATTGCAACATCCATATCGCCATCTCCATATATCAGATATTTGCCGCAATCATAGCGTGCCTGTCGAATCGTTGCAAGAGGGTATATTGCAGATTTTTGCCCTTGACCGCCGATCTCCGAAAGGCCTGTAAGTGCCTTAAAACAAAAAGGTTAAAAAATATTCCCCAATCCGTAAAAAACACTTTACAAAAGCGGTCATAATCCGTAGAATGCTTTATTCTATTTTTTAGCAGAAATCAGACAATAAAGAACCTTAACATACTCTCAGGAGTCATACATGTACGCAGTAATTGAACAAGGCGGTAAGCAGTATAAAGTGTCGCAGGGTGATGTCATTAACATCGAACTGACCGAGGTTGCGGCGGATGCCAAGACCATCGAACTGGATAAAGTGCTTTTTGTTTCAGACGGCAAAAAAGTTCAGGTAGGAACGCCCTATCTGGATGGTGCGAAGGTTGTTGCCAGCTTCAAGGTAACCGCCGAGGACGCTGTGGTCAGCGGTCCCAAGCTGTACCCGACCCATCTTCGCCGCCGTAAAAACAGCAGCACACGTGTCGGACACCGACAGAAATACCTGCAGGTGATCGTTGACAGCATCGAAGCGTAACACAAACCAACACCACACAAAAAAACCGGACCTCGATAAATGCTTATCGGGGTCTTTTTTTATGCATGTTATAAGGCAGACCAGCCGGATGCCGAACTGTTCCAGAGTGTCTGCTGTGAAGCCGGGCCGTCGCTGCCGGCGGGATATGTATCGATGGCCTTGTCCTGACTCCACGACTCCAGAACGGGCATGAGCAGCTCCCATGAAGCCAATATGCCGTCATGTCGCGCAAACAATGTTTGATCGCCCAGCATGCAATCCAGCAGGAGCCGCTGATAGGCCTCGGGCATTTTGACCCCAAAGACATCCTGGTAATCGACCGCCATCTCCAGTGTGCTCATACAGATCTTTGACCCCGGGCGCTTGGCCTGCAAGCTCAGATACATGCCCTCGGCCGGTTGGATCTGAAACCGCAGGATATTCGGCGGAAAATCATCCATCCCCTCCATCTGGAACATCGAATGCGGGACGCTCTTGAATGCAATCACGATCTCGGTCAGCTTTCGCTTGAGCCGTTTGCCGGTACGCAGGTAGAACGGAACATCCTTCCATCGCCAGTTGTCCACAAACAACTTGCCGGCAGCAAAGGTTTCTGTGGCCGAATCCGGCGGCACACCCTGTTCGTCAAGATAGCCTGCGACAGATTGACCATCAACCGTCCCCGAAGCATAGCGCGCCCGAATGAAGTACCGGCTGACATCGGCCACAGACATTGTTCGAATGGACCGCAGCAGCTTGACCTTTTCATCCCGGATACGATCCGCGTCAAAGGAAACCGGGGGTTCCATCGCCACCAGCGCGAGCATCTGTAAAAGGTGGTTCTGGAACATATCCCGCATCGCGCCGCTATTGTCGTAATAGCCCGCCCGATGTTCGACACCAACCTGCTCGGCAACGGTGATCTGAACATGATCGATAAAATTGCGGTTCCAGAGCGGCTCGAACATGCTGTTGGCAAACCGGAAGATCAGCAGATTCTGCACAGTTTCCTTGCCAAGATAGTGATCGATGCGGTAGATCTGGGATTCACTGAAATGCCGATGCAGGGTGTCGTCCAGGTGCTGAGCGCTGCCCAGGTCCCTGCCGAACGGTTTTTCAACAACCAGGCGGACACTCTGAATGCGGCCGGACACCGCCGGACAGTGGAGTTTTATTTGCCCGAGCTTGTCGGCGATCGGCCCATATAAAAACGGCGGCACGGACAGATAGAAAACCCGCGTACCGCTGACATTGAACTGCTCGTCCAGTGTGATGAGCTTTTTGCAGATGTTCTGGTAAAACGCATCGTCTTCGTAAGACCCGCTGAGATAGAAGAAATGCTCCGCAAACGCTTTCAGTTTTGTTGGGTCAGGGGATTCGAGATCTTTTTGGAACGCTTTTTCGACACTGTCGCGAAAGGCGTCATCGCTGTACTCGCTGCGGCCGCAGCCGAGCACATAAAAGTGGTCGCTCATCAGGTCGCGGCGGTACAACTCATAGAGCGATGGATAGAGCTTTCGATAGGCCAGATCGCCCGAGGCGCCAAAGACCGCAAACCCCGTCGGCCCCGCGGCGGCTTCAATACACAGCATATCCTGCTTTTGAATGGTCGCTTCAATCTTTTTCACAGCGATAAGTCCCCGTAAGAAAACAGCCCTGTGACTTGGGTCTCAAATCTCAGGGCTGCTGAATCGCAAATAAGCTATTCTTCGACCAGCTCAAAGTCATCTTTGCCGGCACCGCATTCTGGACAGACCCAATCATCCGGAATATCCGCAAACGCTATGCCCGGTTCAATTCCGTTATCCGGATCGCCAACAGTCGGGTCATAAATCCACCCGCATAAAACACATTTGTACTTCATTGGTTGTTCCTTTCATTATGGTTTTACAATTGCCTTATTTTCTCTTCATAATTTGTACAGCAATTCAATAATATGCCGTAAGAGTTCACACTTTAGTGTGTCAAAAACAAGCTAAAGCTTGAACTCTTACATATTATCTCACATTCACGGCTTGTCTTCAAATAAAATACTGATAATCTCTACCGGTTCAATTCTAAAAAACGCCCCTTTGCCCTCAAAAAAGCCGTGTTCCGCGATCATATGGATGTTCAGGTCGGTCCAGGATATCTGTTTGCCCGTTTCGCGATGCTCGACGGTGGTGATCCGTTTATCAAACGTTCCCGGATGCGGCCAGGGACAGACCAGTTTGCCTTTGTAGTCCTCGCTTTTGACACGCAGCTTTCCAAACGCACCGTCGATCCAGTTGCCCAGCCGGGGCGTCGCCAACTCGGTCAACTCGGTCATTCGTTCAGCCAGGCGGGTCGTGGTCATTTCCGCATCCTCCAGCGCGATGATGTCCTGCTCAATGATCTCGATGGGATGGCGTTGGTCGGTGCCCATAAAGCCCCCGGCGACCAGCTTGGTCGAGCGGAGGACTTCTTCCAGTTTTTTATCACGAGGCGACTGTTTCATTTTGGATCGCTCCTGGCCTTATGCAAATTTATCATAATAAATCTTCCCCCCCGGCATGCCTAAGTCCGTAAAGACTTTTACCGCCGCATTGATCATGCCGGGGCTGCCGCACAAATACCCTTCGTGACCGCTCAAATCCGAATAGGTCCGACACACCGCTTCGGTCACCAGGCCAACCTGACCCGTCCAGCCGGAGTCTTCTTCCGGATTGGTGACAACGGGAACAAACTCAAACCCCTCAAGGGCATCTTCAAACGCTTTCATCACGCCGGCCATGCACAGGTCGCCGGTGGTGTTGCCGCCGAAGAAGTATTTGGCCTGCCGTTTGCTGCCAATGTTGCGCATGTGGGAAAGGATCGAGACAAACGGCGCCATGCCGCTGCCGCCAGCGACAAACACAATCGGTGCATCCGTCTCGCTCAGGCAAAAGTCACCATACGGCCCGCTCAGCGTTACCGGATCGCCGATTTTGAGGAAGTCAAAACACCATGTTGTACAGATGCCGTTGGGCACACGGCGAATGATCAGGTCGATCAGGTTCGGCCGGGCCGGGTCCGAAGCAATCGAATAGGCGCGGCAAACCTCTTCATTGCGGCCGCCATATTTCGGACAAAGAAGCTGTACAAACTGACCGGGGACGAAATCCATCGTCGGTGGGTCTTTCAGCTCAAAACGAAACCGGCGCGTGTCATAGGTCAGTTCTTCAATTTCCGTACAAATGCTCTCATGATCTCGAACGTCAAGCAGTCCATCGGGCAGTTCAATCTCCAAATCGCCGCAGACCCTGACCTGACAGGCCAAACGCACTCCGTCGACAATTTGTTCGGCTGACAAAAGCGAGGTCTCCACCGATGACATTTCTCCGGCTCCCTTTGTCACCCGGCATTTGCAGGTGCCGCAGACACCCCGTCCCCCGCACACACTGGGAATGGCTATCCCATTATCAAGCAACACCGCCAGCAACCGCTCGCCGTAGTCAGCATTCAGCCGGCGTTTATTGTTAATGTTAATCGTATATGAACCGCTGCTTTCCCGGCTGTTCATACTGTTTTAGCTCAGCATTTGCAACTTGCCGCCGATCGTGGCAACATGGGCCATCTCTTCGATGATAATGGCCTGCACCTTCTCTTTGCCGGACTTGGTAGCCAGCATGTCCTTGACGCCGACATAGAATGCGATCGAGTTCTTCTCGGCCTGCAGGGCGATCTTAAGAATATCGGCCAGCGATTCATTGCCGGTCAGCCTCTCCGTAGAACTGACCTTGCCTTCGGTGCCGTGAAAATCGGCCATGGTCTTCAAGTAAAGAGCGACTTCATTGTCCGGATCGAACACATTGGACTCTCTGTCCGCAGCAGGCAGTTCTTTTCGCATTTGAGCAAAGATTTGTTCGTGGCCGTCTTCCATCGCCGCCATCGACAGTAGCAATTCCTTCACATCCGCATCGGATGCATTACCGGCGGCTTCACGGTAAAACTTCGCGCCATTACGTTCGATCTGTTCAGCTATTTCAAAGATTTCATCGGCATTAAATGTAATACTCATTATGCATCTCCCATTACTTATTCTGCAGCGGCCGGCGGATTATACACACGGCCGGCCATTTCCTTATCCAGCATATACAAACCGCCTGCGGTACTGCCGGCGATTTCCAGTTTACCCAGGATCTCCATCGCGGTCGCCTCTTCTTCAACCTGCTCGGTGACGAACCACTGCAAAAACATCGTCGAGGCGTGGTCTTTTTCCGCCAGCGCCAGGTCCATCAGGTCGTTGACCAGGCCGGTGACTTTCTGCTCATGTTCCAGCGTCGCCTCCATCACCGCTTTGGCGTCTTTCCACATCGTCAACGGGCCGTCAATCGCCGTCAACGCAACCGTCCCACCCCGCTCGATGATATGGTCATAAAATTTCATCGCGTGGGCTGTTTCTTCCTGCACCTGGATACGCATCCAACTCGCAAATCCGGGAAGATTCATGCCTTCCAGCGCCGCCGACATCGACAGGTACAGATACGACGAGAAGATTTCCGCATTGATCTGGGCGTTAAACGCATCCTCAATCTTTTTAGTAATCATAATCTAAACTCCAATCCTGTTTTGACTACGCTTTCCAGAGCCCGTGCTTGTTGCAGTGTTCACGCGCGCTGACACTGGAAGCTTCTACGGCGAATGTCGCGACCGGTTCATCGCCGGGACTGAGAAACTGCCGATACGCCTTGCCGTCGGCCAGCAGTTCGATCCATTCGATGTAGTGATCGTCTGCCATCGGGTGCAGCGTTGAACCCACAGTTACCTTATATCCGCCGTCGATCTTTTCGATCACGGGAACATGTTTTTCGGTCGCCGCATCGGCGGTCTTTTCGTCCAGTTTAGTCATGGGTTTCTCGCAGCAGACCAACTCACCGACGCCGCCGTTAAGCACCTCAACAATATTGCCGCAACATTCACATTTATAAATTTCCAATTTTGCTGCCATTTTTATCTCTCCTGTAAAAAAAGTTTTAGTTTACAAATATACGAATATAAGAATGTAAGCAAGTGTGCACCTAATCTTATGTTCTTGTGTTCTTATGCAATGCCTAACTGCTGGTGTTTAGCAAGGATATTGTCCGCCAATTCATCCAGCGCCGTATAACCGTCTTCTCTTGCCGCCCCTTTGGCCAGCACCGGCTCGAACAGTTCGGCTTTCAGGTTGCCGATCAAGCTGGTCAACTGTTCGACCATCTTGCTGCCCCAGCCATAGGAACCGATGATGCCGATAAATTTGGTCTTGGGGCGTTGTGCGTTCATCAGGGCCGCACAATAGACCGCCGCCGGATGCGCCCCGATCAACACGGTCGGCGACCCCAGGATCACCGTGGCCGCATCGACCAACTGCACCACCATCTCACCCAAATCCGAAACCGGCAGATTGAACTGCTGTACAGCGATATTCCGCTCGATCAGGGCCTCGACCAGGTATTCGACCATCTTTTCGGTACTCTCGTGCATTGAGACATACGGGATCACCACCTTGTTCGCGATATCGCCCTCATCGACCCAACTGGCATACGCATCGATAATCGCCTTCGGTTTGTCCCAGACCGGCCCGTGGCTGGGGGCGACCATCTGAATATCCAGCGGCTGGAGTTTCTTGAGGTTGCCGCGGATCGAACTGCGAAACGGCATCATGATCTCGCCGTAATAGCGTTTGGCCCCTTCCAGCGTTCTGGCCGGATCGGTCACAAATAACTCGCCGGTCGCCAGGTGCGAACCAAAGAAATCGCACGAAAACAGAATGCCGTCTTCCGCCAGCCAGGTGCTCATCGTTTCAGGCCAGTGAACCCACGGCGTATAGATAAACTTCAGCGTCTTGTCGCCCAGCGACAGCGTCTGGCCCTCTTCGATCTCAATGATCTGATCGGCCTCGATATGCAGGTGGTCCATCAGCATCTTCGCGCACTTGGGATTGGTAACGACCTTGGCATCCGGGTACATCAACAGCATATCCGGGATGCTGCCGGAGTGATCCTGTTCGGCGTGATGACTGATGATGTAGTCGATCTTGTCGGCACCGGTCTTGAGCAGATGCCCGACCAATGCGTCCGTTTTCGCCGGGTCCACCGTATCCAGCAGTGCGGTCTTTTCGCTGCCCTTGACCAGGTAGGCGTTGTAGCTGGTTCCGTGCGGCAATGGGATCAGTTCGTCAAACAGCCGCCGGTCCCAGTGCTGAACGCCGACCGCGTAGACATTGTCAGCAAGAGTTCTCATGTTGTCACCTCAATATGATAGTATTCATGTTAGTACGAGTTTTCAAAATCCGAAACACCAAACCTGTTTTAGGAATATAGAAAGATACGTTATTGCGTACCATTCCATCCCTACATTCCTATCTACCTATATTCATAATTTACAGCAATTTCTTAACTGCGTCAATCGCCGCGTCATAGTCCGGCTCATCAGTGACCTCGGAAACCAGCTGGCTGTATTGAACGGTTCCGTTTTGATCAACCACCAGCACCGCCCGCGCCAACAGATGCAGTTCCTTGATCAGCAGGCCGTACTTGCTGCCGAAATCAGTCCCGTTGTAATCGGAGACGGTCTTGACCTGTTCGACACCGGCCGCACCGCACCAGCGGGCCTGTGCGAACGGCAGGTCCATACTGACCGTGACGATCGCCACGCTGTCGCCGAGTGACGCGGCGGCCTCGTTAAACTTACGTGTCTGAGTATCGCACACCGGCGTATCCAGTGACGGAACCGCCGAGATGACAACGACCTTGCCCTTGTCATCCGAGAGTTTATAAGGCGATAGGTCGTTGGCCGCGGCCGTAAAATCGGGTGCGGCCTGGCCGACAGTGACCGCGGCACCAAGCAGTATCAGCGGATTGCCTTGAAATGTAATCGCGTTTTCTCTTTCCATAATCAAAATCCTTTCACGACCTGTTATCAGTATATATCAAACAGGTGTCATTAGTAAAGCTGTTTTTAAGATATCCCTTTTTCAAGACAGGGCAGCCGAAACAACGCTTATGTTCCGGCCGCCCATACCCCTCCGAGGGTTTTTTTAGTAATTTCCCGCTTCTATCTCAAAGTGCGCCTGTGGATGATCACATGCCGGACAGGTGCCGGGGGCTTCAGGCCCTTCATGCACATATCCGCAATTACGGCAGATCCAGACAGTTCCCTCGCTTCGTTTGAAAACCTTGCCCTTCTGGATGTTCTCACGCAATTTGATGTAGCGATCACGGTGACGGGCCTCGGCTACAGCAATTTTACGAAAGATCGCAGCGATCTGCTTAAAGCCCTCTTCGTCTGCGGTCTTGGCAAAGCTCGGGTACATTTCCGTCGTTTCAAAATCTTCGCCGTCCGCGGCTTCCTTAAGATTTTCTTCGGTCGTACCGATCACACCGGCTGGAAACGACGCGGTCACTTCCGCAGTGCCGCCTTCGAGAAGCTTAAACAGCCGTTTGGCGTGTTCCTTTTCCTGGTTGGCCGTCTCTTCAAAGATCGCGGATATCTGGACATAGCCCTCTTTCTTGGCGGCGCTGGCAAAATAGGTGTACTTGTTACGCGCCTGTGATTCACCGCAGAATGCCGTCAAAATATTTTTCTCCGTCTGTGTTCCTTTTAAACTCATTGTGGTACCTCGCTTTCCTTTCTGAAAAATTGCAGTTAATTCGATGATGTCACTGAACAGGTTTCACATGTCCCTTCCAGATAGACAGTTTTACGCATGATTTGGAACCGCCCTTGCAGATGGGCCGGTATCTCTATATTGTCAAACGGCTCGTGGTGAAAGTCAACAACTTTACCGCATTTTATGCATCGAAAATGTTGATGATCCTCCAGGCCACCGTCGAACCGGCGGGGTTGACCGGTGCCCTCGACCTGGAACGCCGCGCCGATCTCGGCTAAAGTCAACAAGGTGCGGTTGACCGTATCCAGCGAGATACTGCGGATGTCTCGCCGCACCATTTTGTGGACCTCCTCGGCGGTCGGATGCGTATCAGTGCCGATCAGGGCCCTGTACACCGCGATACGCTGCGGCGTAACCTTCAGGCCGTTCTGACGGCAGCGATCCTCAAATCCCCTCAATTTCGCATCCATATCCATAATTTTAGTCATTTCATTCATTTTCATGTCCCCCGCTTGCCTTTACTGTCAAATAGTTTTAATTAGTTACTGCTACTAAGTAGGATTTGTTCTTATTAATCGATAAATTTTTCAAAATTTCTGGTTCAACTCCCATAAAGTTGGTTACCATTGCATACGATGGGTTTGAAATTTTACTATGAATTGACGGGTCCTCCGGTTAATCCGTTGGCCATGAGCGTTTGGTTGACCTT
>JBDLJN010000003.1:0-41071 GCA_039714335.1 Planctomycetota bacterium | reverse complement strand
TTTGGGATGATCGATCAGCTTGAAGGGATCGACTATTCCAAGGAGAATTTTGTCGCTGCGGATCTAAAGAAGGAAGAACTGGAAGCGGAGGCAAAGAAGGAAGGTACGACATTGGACGGGCTCCTTTCCGGAGGCCAGGGAAAGGGGCCAAAGCCGGGCCAGGCGCCGCCGATGCCGGACCCCAATCAACTGCGGATGATGTTGAGAATGGCGGGAGTGGACCAAGGCAAAAGAATGCAGGCCATGCAGATGGTCAATCCGCCGACAGGGCATATGCCGTCGGCGAAAATGATGAAGATTCTCGTTTGGGCACGCAATGAACGCTGTATGGAGGTGTTGAAGGAGCGGTTGGATGCCGGGGACGACAATATCGGGGTCTTCTATGGATTAGGGCACTGTCCTGATTTGGAAAAGCGCCTGCTGAAGATGGGCTTCAAAGAAACGAAGAAGGAATGGACAGCGGCATGGATTCTTCCGGCATTGCCCGCCGCGGCGAAAACACGACAAGAACCGTGAACCAAATTTAGAGCTACCCTTAATTCACTCCCAGCCAATGCAGCGAGAAGATACTCATCTCGCCCAGGTTAATCACACCGTCACCGGTGCGGCGGGGCATGATATCGTAATATGGCGTCTCGGACAGCCAGTACACACTCAACACGCTTACATCGGCCAGATCGGTCAGACCATCGCGCGTCCAGTCGGTTTCGTACGGCCGCATCTCGGGCAGTACGCGCATCTCGGTGGTGAAGTGATAATCAAAAGCATTAATCTCATCCGCAATAGCCCCTGAAAAGTCATAAACCAACTCGACAAAGTATGACCGCCAACCGGTCGCCGGCACACCGGGAGCGGCGATGTACACCCCTGATCCCGGCGGGTCTTCGGTCAGCGGTGTCGAGGTCCACGCGGTACCGATGGTCACCTGTCGAAAGTCACGAACCGTCGGGTTGTCTGCCTGCCACAGGTTCACTGCAAGCGGGGTGTCCGTCGCTATCACGGTCATCGAGCCATCGTCTTCGAGAACCCACGAAAAGTCCGGTCTGGCCTGGCCTCGCAAGAATGCGTCATAATAGGGCACCATGTTCTCGAACACCGTATCGAACGCACCGTCGAGATAATGATTCGTATTCGGTACCGTCCGTACATAAGTTTCGCCGAGCAGGTCGTCGAAGTAGAACTGAATCGAATCGTGTACAAAGAAATCGTCACCGGCGGCCGTGATGATGAGTTTGGGGATCGTCAGGCGGTCACGGTAGGCATACGGATCGACGATGGCCACCAGTTCATCGGCGCGGGGCGTATCGAACCAGTCGAAGATGTTCATTTCCTCATACGGGGCGAGGGCATCAGCCCAGAAGCCGTAGCAGGACCAGTGATGGGCAAAACTTCGCGGCATGTTTAACAGGTCGCTGACGATGGGCGCGATGGCGGTGACACGGTTATCGACCGCAGCGGTCAGCCACGCCGTCCAACCGCGCTTGGAACCGCCGGTCAACACGAAGTCATTGATCGTCATGCCTGAGACTGTGTCATCGAACTGCTGCACCGCATCCATACAGGCGACCACGGACTTGACCATAGGCAACTGCACCAGCCACTCGTCGTCGCCACCGTTGAGAAACTTGTCCCACGAGTACGCAATGATCTCGTCTTCGCTTCGGGCGTTCGGGTCATCGGCAAATACCAATGGCTGGTTGGGTACTCCGCGCAATTCAACAATGACCGAGCGTGTACCCAAGGCAAGATTGCGAAACTGCGCGTGGTTGGGATCCGCCGGGTCAATAATCGGGGCCGATTCACCGATGTCGCCGCCGTTGATCAGGATCAATGCGGTGTCGTGAACCCCTCCGGCCAGCGTAATCGCAAATCCACCTGGCTCGATCACCGTCACCCAGTGCGTCCATTCGGTAGTGTCCACCTCGTTTGGTGTACGCCAGAGTTGGGAGGTCACCTTCAGGTTGGTCGCCGTGGTGTTGGTCCAAAAGTCTCCATCATATACGGAGTCAACCTCGGTCCAGGTGAAATTCGGATCCGGTAAGGCAATATAATCATCAAGAGGGGTTGAAAATCCGAGACCGCTGATACACAACAGCCCAAGAAGCGATAGTGCAGAATATGATTTGGTTTTCATGACCGCCTCCTGAAATAGAATTATAACCATCGCATCAGCAATCAGATGTTCATACAGGATACCAAAAAGACCCCGACACTGCAAGATAATCTCCCGGGCGCCCCCCACAAAGGGGATTTTACTGCCCTGGATTTAGCGGTATTTTTACGCTGTGACTGTCCGAAGCAGTTCTTCTTCGGCGGCCCGGGTCCAGATGCCATCGCTTAATTTTTCGGCAACGGACGGGTATTCTTTCGCCAGTTCGGCTAAGGGCACAAGCGGCAGGTCTTTTAGCTGCGGGTAGACGATGATCTTGCCGGCCATCGCCCGATGTTCCACGGCCCGGATGCCTTCAATCGCCCCGGCCATGCCACAAACGGCATCCACCGAACAATCGGTATCCAACTGGCCCGACAGCACTTTTTCCAGAACCACTTTCATATCTGACAGCCGGGAACCGCTGGTGCCAAACATGAAGCAGCGATTGGCGATATAGGTGTCCATATCCAGATCCTGTTTAACGGATGCCGGAATGCCCGCGAAAATATTGATGATCGTATCTTCAACGCTGTCCCTGACCGCCTGAGCCACCAAGGGGCCAACGGGGGCCATGATCGCGAAGTAGCTGAACTTTTCCGTAACGGGCGTCTTCTGCGGATTGACAAGCGACAATTGTACGCCGCGCTCTTTGGCCATCGGTTCGGCCTTGTCGCCCAGCGAGGCCAACCGCTCATCGTCAAAGTCCGTGCCGACCACTGATAAATCCTCAACGCCCGAACATACCAGGCGGATCGTATGCATCTGGCCCATCGGACCGGCGGCACCGATAATAATGGCTTTGTCACCGGGACGAACTTCGCCGGTCGCAGGAATGTTTTTATAGCTTTCAGCCGCATTGGAACCGACAGTCCCAATCCACCGCGTCAAACCATAATGAGTCCGGCCAACACCAACAGAAACCTCGGCGCCAATGGTCTGGCCGCCAAGGACGATATTAATGATTCCCTTGCCGGCTAACTTATCATTCAGGACTTCGATGGATTCTTTGCTTGAGCCGAAATAGATGATGTCGTCAAACGCCTCGTCCGGCAGCGCCGTTAAAGCGTCCGCGCGAGTCAATTCGATGCCGAGTACCTCGACAGCTTCATACTGCCCCTGATCCGCACAAAAAGCTGTAACAGAAGCGGGCTTTCCATCGGTTGAATAAGCCGCATCGATCCCTTCAATGGTTCTGCCTGAATCGACCACCACCAGCAGCTTTCCGCCGGCTAAGATCGTGTTTCGCTCTTCGGTGATATAGGAGCTTTCCACGCACGCCCAAGGCTCTACCAAGGCAATCGCCGAAGCGCTCATATCCTTTTCAACCGGGATCAGGAAACTCTCATCCCGATCCGGATCCACGATCACCCGCTCATCCATCAGGACATATTCCTGCAGGCCGCCTTCGAAGTTATAGCCAAACGCGGCATTGGACTCGGCGGTTTTGAGCCAGCGGTAATCGGTCTGAACCAGAACCCGCTGACCGGCCGTGTGCCATGTCACCTTATCGCCAACGGCAACAATCGTGGCAAATACCTCATGGCCCGGAACTGTCGGGGTCGTTCCCGATTGATAACTGGGGATCTCTGAAAGAACCGATGGCTCGATCCCTGAGATCACCTCGCTTTTACGGACATGTTTATCAAACTGCTTGAGCAGTTTCAAATCCGAAAAACACAGCCCGACGGCTTCAACTTTAGCCAAAATCTGATACGGACCGGGTTTGTCAACGGGTTTGTCAGTATTGAGCTTGAGTTCATCAGCACCGACCAATTGAATCGCATATTGTGTCTGTTCCATGATTTTCCCTTAACTAAAAACTACGAACTAAGAACTAATGAAGCATCACCTGTCCGCCGGTTACGGGGACGGCCTGGCCGGTTTCATATTTTTGTTCCATTAAATAGTACACCGCCGCCATTACATCCGGCGTGGTGCAGCCACGGCCCATCGGCACCTTGGCCTCATAGGCACGCTTGACATCTTCGACTGTTTTGGCACCGGGAATTTTGCCGGTTCGCAGATACTGGGCAAACAAACCGTTTTCAGGATTCGACCAGAGCGGGCCGTCAAAGAAATTGCCCGGACAGATCGAGTTGACCTTAATGCCGTCGTCGATCAGTTCCAGCGCGAACGATTGGGTCAGGCCAATGCCGCCGAACTTACTGCCCGCGTAGGCGCCGTTGCGGTTGGACCCGGACAGTCCGGACTTGGAATTGATCTGAATAATGTCACTGATATAAGCGGGATCGGCTTTGTGCTGCAGAGACAGAATCTTTGACACCACCTGCGTACAGAGGAAATAGCCCTTGTAATTGACGGCCGTGGTAAAATCGAAATCCTTCTCCGGCTGTGTTTTGACGCTTTCGGCCTTAAGGACACCTGCATTGGCAATAAAGACATCCAGCCCGCCATACGTTTTGACAACCTGACCGATCGCTTCGTCAATGGAGGCCAGATTAGTCACATTCATGGCAACCGCCATGGCACGATCGGCGCCCAGTTTGTCCACCAGTGCGGCGGCTTCTTTTTGAGCAGCCGTTTCATTGATATCCGCCAGCACCACATAGGCCCCCTGCGAAGCCAGGTCCTGTGCGATTTCCAGCCCGAAGCCCTGTGCGGCACCGGTCACAACGGCCACCTTGCCGCTGACCCGGCCGGTCGTTTTATCAGAATACACAACTTCAAAAGTACCCACACCGTCAACACAAACGGCCTGAACCGGCTCCGATTGTTCATTAATCTTTTGGCTTAAAAGTTCGATTGCCTGCTCCGGGGTCGCCCCTTCCGGCAGCGCAACTTGAACACCGGTCTTTTCGCATTGTCCGGCCTCAATGAACCGAACGATCGGGCAGCGACCATCCTTGCTCGACAGCACCCGAAGAGCCGGAGCGATGAGATTGACTGTTGCTTTTGTGTTATTTTCCATAATTAATACCTATGCTTTCCAGTTGAAATAATTATTCAAAACCGCCTCGCCAATCTTGCTAAACGCTTCAATCCGTTCTTCCGCATCATTATAACTCGAATTCGCATCAACAAAACCGCTTTCTTTGTGAGCAGATAAAAACGCGTGTCCGACCAGCACACACACACCTTCCCAAAAAATGGCCTTAACATCATCCGGGATGTCCTGGCTATTTGCACAGGTCGGTTCGATCGGCAGCAGATCCAGCGTATTATGCTCAGTCCCCGCCACAACGGTAATGCCCGCCTGCCGGATCGCCTTGACATAGTCAGCCAACACTTCAGCGCTGTTGCGAATCGGAATAAACTCCACCATCGCATACTGATTGGCCTTCAGCGTTTCGATCAGTTTTTCAAGCGGCGTTTCATATTCGCACCGCTGCGATGAGCCGTCCGCCAATACCGGATAACACGGAATCCCGCCCAGTTCAAGAATCAATTCTTTGGCTTGTGCCAAACTCACAAACGTCTCCGGCACAAAACAAACCTTTCCGGCTTTCATCAGGTGTGTCCGGATCTCATTCTGAATCCCGACCGCATCATCAGCACCGGATTTGGGAGTCGTCCCGAAAAGCTCGGTCAATTTTTTGATCCTCTGCTCAGCGGGAACTTTTTCAAAAAAGACCTCCTGAAACGCCTGTGTCAGGTGGCGCTCCTGTAGCGTGACCATATCCCGCTCAACCCCATGCCGCTTGACGACCCGTTCAATAACTGCTGTCTCATCCAGACCGGTTTCAACGCCATGCTCACCGAAGACGCGGGCCATTTTCTCTGTCATTTCCCGCATCCGCAAGGCGTCATTGCCGCGAATCCCATTTAACAGTTCCGCCGCCCCGGCCGAAAGCGGTTCGAACCGGCTGATCCCTTTGCCGCAGATATAGTATTTGCCCGGGTTGCCGGGATCATTGATCCGAATGCCCTGTTGCTGCAAATCCGTCTCCAGCGCGATGATCTCTGTGCCGAACAAAGGAAATACTGCTTTTTGGCGGCACTGCTCGACAAACTCCCGGTAAACGGAATAGTCATAATAGTTGCCCGCTCCCAGCACCTTGACCCCCTGCTCGGCAGCCAACTCAACGGCCTGCGAAACGGTTTCAAATGCCGAAAAATTAGGCGGCAGATGAATGTGGCAATTAAACGGCATGGGTGCCGAAAGCGATGACTGTTCCCGGGCCTGCGCCTGAATCTGTTCAAGCGAGCCCAGTTCCAAAAGAAAATCCGTCGTTTTCATATCAGCATCCTGTATCGGATTATTTCACTTCTTCCGCGTCCGCCGTGACACGGGTGATCTTTCTCGGCGGCAAATGCAGAGCACTTTGAAAAGCGTCTTCGGCAGCTTCTTTAACCGCTTCGGACAGTGTCGGATGCGCAAAAATCATTTCCGCAAGATCCTTTGCTCCTGCTTTCAGCGTCAGCATAGCCGCTGCACTTTCGATGATCTCCGTGGCATTGTGACCAATGAGATGCACCCCGAGCAGTGTCTCATTTTCGCGGTGGCGGATCACACGCACAAAGCCGAATTCCTCGCCGACAGCCATCGCCTTACCCAGATGACCAATCGGGAAGTCACCAATCGTGACCGGAATATTCTGCTGTTTCGCCTGCTTTGAAGTAATCCCCACCGAGGCAATTTCGGGGAATGTATAAACCGCGTTTGGTACCGGTGATGTCTGTTCTTTACTGTGACCGAGCGCGTTTTCAACCGCGACCTCGCCCTGCGCACTGGCCGCATGTGCCAGCAGACACCGGCCGTTCGCATCACCAATACAATAATAGCCCTTTACCGCGGTTTCCATCTTATCATTCACACGAATAAATCCGCGGTCTGTTTCCAGACCGATGCTCTCAAGACCAATGCCCTCAGTATTCGGTCGTCTGCCGGTCGCAACCAGCACCTTATCAACCTGCAGCGTCTGGTTGCCGGAGATAGCGGCTTCAACCGCACCGTTCTTCGCTTCGATCGCTTCAACCTTAACCCCGGTATGAATCTTCATGCCGCGTTTGGCAAACACGCCCTCGAGCGCCTGTCCCAATGAGCTTTCCATTTCCGGCAGCAATCCGTCCATCAACTCCACGATGGTGACTTCCACACCGTACTCATGCATCATGCAGGCAAACTCACAGCCGATCACACCGCCGCCGACGATCAGCAGCCGCTTGGGCAGTTCTTTCCAGTGCAGGGCCTCATCGGAGGTACAAACCAGTTCCGGATCGGTCGGCCAGCCGGGAATCCGCGCCGGTACAGAACCGGTCGCCAGGATGATCTTGTCGGCGGTAAACGAATCAGTACCGCCCTTGGCATCGGTCACCTTGAGTTTGCCCTTGCCGTCCAGAACCGCCTGACCGGAATAAAGCGTTACATTGCGGGCCCCGAAAAGGCCCTTGATCCCGCCTCGCAGTTTCATCAGGACCTTGTCTTTGCGCTTCTGGATCGCGGGCCAGTCAAAACTGACCGCTCCATCGACACTGACCCCCAGAGAATTTGATCCTTGTATCCGATGCATCAACTCCGCAGAGGCCAGAAGGGCTTTCGAGGGAATACACCCGTAATTCAGACAGGTTCCGCCGAGATGGTGTTTTTCAACAACCGCTGTTTTGGCGCCCATCTGGGCCGCTTTTAACGCCGCGATATAACCGCCGGGTCCGGCTCCGATGACTGCGATCTGATAATGTTCTGACATGATTTTATTCCTCTATGAAGTTAAGAACCACGAATAGACACGAATACACACTAATTTATAAGGTGTGATACACATTTTCGTCCAATCTGTGGCATTTTTCAACAAACAATTCTTTTAATATCCCATTTTTAAGCCACGGAAACTCACAGAAATATACAGATGCTTTTTTGTAAATTCATTTTTTCCGTGTCATTCAGTGTGTTCCGTGGTTTCTTTCTTTTTTATTGGTGTTTATTAGTGTTAATTCGTGGTTCCATTATGGACTATGAAACCAGTTGTTCGGGGGCTTCAAGAAGTTCTTTTAATGTCTTCAAAAACTGTGCGGCCACAACACCGTCAATCACCCGATGGTCCACACTGAGCGTCACCGTCATCAATCGTGTCGGCCGCATCGCACCGTTTTCAACGATCACGCCTTCACGGATGGCACCTACCGCCAAAATCGCTGACTCCGGCGGATTAATGATCGCCGAAAACTCTTCCACGCCAAACATTCCAAGATTCGTAATTGTGAAGATACCCTGACCCATGCCTTCCAATTTGCCGTTTCGAGCCGACTCAACCACTTCGCGTGTTCGGGCCGCCAGGTTCTCCAGTTTCATTCGGTCCGCACCGAGCACAACCGGCACGGTCAGCCCTTCGTCCGTCCCGACTGCAATACCGATATTAACAGCAGGATTTTCAACGATCTCGGTATCCTTATACTGGCTTCTGAACGGCGGATACTGACGAATCGCCTTGGCACAGCCCCGCATCACAAAGTCATTGACACTGCATTTGAATTGTTCTTTGGTCTTACGATAGGTGGTAAACAGCAGCCCTGCATCGATGGTGGTCTTTGCATAAAAATGCGGCACATTCTGTTTGGAATACAATAGGTTATTAGCAATCGCACGCCGCATTTTTGTCAACGGGTGAACCTGTGTTTCGGTCGGAATCACATCTGCGTTTTCCACATCAGAGGACAAAATCCGTCCGCCGGGACCGGAGCCGGCGCCGATCGATGCCAGGTCAAGCCCTTTATCCGCGGCGGCCTTGCGAGCGGCGGGAGATGCCTTCACACGACCGGAAGCACTCACTGACGCGACGGTCTTCTGAACCGCGGGTGCGGCCGTCTTGGCCGCAGCAGGTTTGGACGGAGCCGCGGCAGCAGGGGCCGCCCCACCGCCGGCAGAAGCGATATAAGCATCCACATCCACGCCTTCTTCTGCCAAATAGGCAACCGGTACTTTGACTTCGACAATATCGCCCTCGCCGGAAACGATCTTGGCAATACGCCCGGCGTCAACGGCTTCGACTTCCATCGTCGCCTTATCGGTTTCGATCTCCATGATCACCTGACCGACTTCGATAACATCGCCCTCTTTGACTTTCCAGTCCAGAATCGTTCCCTCTTCCATACTCTGTCCGGCCTGAGGCATCAGAACAGGAACAACCGCCCCTTCGGCAACCGGCGCCGCCGCTGGTGCTGCAGCAGCAGGAGCAGGTTGAGCCGCCGGAGCGGGGGTACCGCCTTCGGCACCTAAAAACACATCCACATCCGCCGCATTATCCGCGATAAAGGCAACCGGTACTTTGACTTCGACAATGTCGCCTTCAGCGGAAATGATTCGTGCAATCTTACCCGCATCGGGCGCTTCCACTTCCATGGTTGCCTTGTCGGTTTCGATCTCCATAATGACCTGGCCGACTTCAATCGTATCGCCTTCTTTGACTTTCCAGGACAAAATCGTCCCTTCTTCCATACTTTGACCGGCCTGCGGCATTAAGATCGGGATCACATTTTCAGGATTACCTGTGGTTTGTTGAGATGGCATAACGTCCTCTTTTTTCGTTTCTTTGGGTTTTTCGGATTTCTTTTGGGCGGCTGGCTTGGCCGGTGCCTGGGCAGGCGGTGCCGGTTCGGGAGCGGCAGCTTTTGGCTCGGCGAGTTTGGCCAAAGCCCTGGAAACATCCTCGCCCTTTTTCCCTGTCACTGCCAGCGCCTCACCCGCTCGGACATAGCAGCCGACATCGGACAGCACTTTCAGCAAAACGCCGTCACCGGCAGATTCGACTTCCAGCAATTCGCCTGCTGCCTCTATCCGCAGCAGCACCTGGCCCGCTGCAACTGACTCGCCCTCTTTTTTGACCCATTCCGCAACAACTCCTTCAGGTGCAAAACGGCCCTTTTGGGGGTACCTTATGATATACATACTGTGTCTCCGGAAAATTATCTAAGTTTACATAATTAAAAATATTACAAATTAATGCACAAATCAAGCATTTTTTTGCAATTTTTTGTTGTATTTTTGATTTTTTATGGTTTAATATAACCATCTGTATTATAGAGTTCCTGTAATTGAGGTTTTGACAATGACATCAACAATCCAGCAAAGACGCGAAGCGATACTGGCCCATGCCTACCAGGATGGCCATGTCTCTGTGCGCCGTCTCGCTGAGGAGCTAAACGTCTCTGAAGCCACCGTAAGGCGGGATTTGCAGGGTCTGGCCGCGGAAGGTGCTCTCCATCTGAATCATGGCGGAGCCTCGGTGGCCCGTGTTTCGGAGGCCTCCTTTTTGGCCCGTTCCACCCAAAACATCGAGGCTAAAAAACTGATCGCTGAAAGAGCCGCTCAACTGATCGAAGACGGCGAGCAGATTTTCATTGATTCCGGAACCACCTGCTATTGCATGGCCCCCTATTTACGAGCCAAAAAAGGCGTTTCTGTCATTTTGAACTCTGTGCGTACCGCCCTGGAACTCTATAATCCCAGCTTGAATGTCGTCCTTTTGGGAGGACAATACCGGCCGGACCGAATGGACGTGATCGGGCCGATGACCATCGATGCCATTGACCGCCTCCGCGGCTACCGGGCTTTTATCGGGACAGATGGGCTGGGAATGGATTTCGGCCTGACCGCCACGGACATGGAAAGTGCCCATTTGTTCGGAATGGCGGCCCGTAACGCCCGCGAAGTCGTCCTGGTCGTCGATTCCAGCAAGTTCGACGCGCCCTCTCTGCATAAAAGCATCGATTTTGATGCAGTTTCAACTATTGTAACAAACCAGATCCCCTCACCAACGTGGTGTGACTTCCTTTCCGGGAAAAATATAAAGATCATTTCAACAGATCCAGAAAAACAATCTTAAACAGTGACCCTAAATAACAGGAGTAAATCAGATGCCGAAAATTCAATTCGTCAAACCTGAAGACGCAAGAAAAAGCGGGAAGATTGAGTTTAAGCCGATCCCGGTCAACCAATACAACAAATCTGTCAAAGATGAGCTAAAACGCTACAGCGCTGAAGACATCATCCGCATGGAGCGGGACATGCAGATCATCCGCACGTTTGAGAACATGCTCAATGAGATCAAGCTTCGCGGGGCGTTTATGGGCATCGAATACATGCACAAAGGCCCGGCTCACCTGTCCATCGGCCAGGAAGCCGCCGCGGTCGGTCAGGCCTATCATCTCGGCATTGATGACCACATCTACGGCAGCCACCGCAGCCACGGTGAGATTCTCGCCAAGAGTTTGTCGGCCATTGAGAAACTCGACGACAAGACACTCATGCAGATCATGGAAAACTATTTCAACGGCGAATGCCTGAAAATCGTTGAAAAGGACGCCGCCGGCGGCAGTGTCAAAGATCTGGCGATCGATTTCCTGATCTACGGCACACTGGCTGAAATCTTCGGCAGAGAGCCCGGCCTGAACAAGGGTATGGGCGGCTCGATGCACGCATTCTTCCCGCCGTTCGGCGTTTATCCCAACAATGCCATCGTTGGCGGTTCCGGCGACATCTCGGTCGGTGCGGCCCTCTACAAGAAAGTCAACCAAAAGCCCGGCATCGTCATCGGCAATATCGGCGACGCCTCTTCGTCCTGCGGCCCGGTTTGGGAAGGGTTATGCTTTGCTACAATGGACCAGTTCAAAAAGCTCTGGGATGAATCCCATCGCGGCGGACTGCCCCTCATCCTGAACTTCTACAACAACTTCTACGGCATGGGCGGCCAGCCGGAAGGTGAGACCATGGGCTTCGGGATGCTGGCACGCCTCGGCGCGGGCATCAACCCCGAGCAGATGCACGCCGAACGCGTCGATGGATACAACCCGCTGGCCGTAGCGGACGCCATCGGCCGCAAAAAAGATATCCTTGAAAAAGGTGACGGCCCGGTTCTGCTGGACACCATCACCTACCGTTACAGCGGTCATTCGCCCTCGGACCAAAGCAGCTACCGTGAAAAAGCCGAGATCGAGGCCTGGCAGGAACATGACCCGACCGTTCATTTCGGCAAAGAACTCGTTAAGGCCAAGATCTGCGACGAAGCCAAGATCGAGGAAATTCAGAAATACGCCGAACAACTCATGGTCAAGGCCTGCAAGAAGGCAGTCGATGCAACCATTTCACCGCGAACCGACCTGATGAAAGAAAACAATCTGCTTGAAACGACCCTGTTTTCCAATCAGAAGGTTGAATCGATGGACCCGGACAGAAAGCCGGACGTGCTGATTCCGACCATCGAAGAAAATCCCCGCACAAAAGCACTGGCCTCTCGAAGCCGGTCGGCATTCGACAAAAATGGCCAGCGACTGAAAGATACCCGCTGCATCGGTGTTCGCGATGCCCTGTTTGAAGCGATCATCGACCGGTTCTACACCGACCCGACACTGGTGGCCTATGGCGAAGAAAACCGTGACTGGGGCGGAGCGTTCGCCGTTTATCGCGGTCTGACCGAAGCCCTGCCGTACCATCGCCTGTTCAACTCGCCGATCGCCGAAGCGGCCATCGCGGGAACCGCGGTCGGTTATGCTCTGGAAGGCGGACGGCCTCTTATTGAATTGATGTACTGCGACTTCCTCGGCCGGGCCGGCGACGAAGTCTTCAACCAGATGTGCAAGTGGCAGTCCATGAGCGGCGGCATTTTGAAGATGCCGCTGGTGATGCGGGTTTCCGTCGGCAGTAAATACGGCGCCCAGCACAGCCAGGACTGGACGGCTCTGTGTGCCCATATCCCGGGCCTGAAAGTGGCCTTCCCCGCAACACCCTATGACGCCAAAGGCCTGATGTACACCGCCCTGACCGGAACTGATCCGGTCATCTTCTTTGAAAGTCAGCGGCTCTACGGCATGGCCGAAGAATTTGTCGAGGGCGGCGTGCCGAAAGAAGCGTATGAAATCCCGTTCGGTGAGCCAGCTGTCCGCAAAGAGGGCAGCGACCTGACCATCCTGACGATCGGGGCGACGCTGTACCGGGCATTGGACGCGGTCAAAGAACTCGAAGATAAATACGGCATCAGCTGCGAAGTCATCGACGCCCGCTCACTGGTTCCGTTCAACTATGACAAGGTGATCGCATCCGTCAAAAAGACCCGCAAGATCCTGCTGGCCTCGGACGCCTGCGAACGCGGCAGCTTCCTGCACACGATGGCCTCGACCATCAACACGCTGGCCTTTAATGAACTGGATGCCCCGCCGGTGGTTCTGGGTGCACGCAACTGGATCACGCCACCGGATGAACTGGAAGACGCGTTCTTCCCGTATCCGTCCGATTTCATCGATACGGTCCATGAGCATATTATGCCGCTGAAGGGATACAGCGCCAAACGGAAATGCGATGGAAAGGAATTGATCCGGAGACATCAGAGCGGCATCTAGAGCAATTCAATTTTTAGTGTTCGCCTTATGCCTGTTGCGGCTTCGTCCGGCGTCGTTGAAAATACTCGACAATGAATAGCATTGGCTGCGCTTTTCGCCTCGCCGGACTTGTCCTCACGACGGCCTAAGTCGGAACATAAAAACTTGAAGTGCTCTAATTCGTTTTGAATAACGCCTATAAAAAAAGGTTTTTCTCTTAGCGAGAAAAACCTTTTTTATTTCTATACTCACTGTGCGATTCTTTTCGCAGCTAAAACGCTTCCATCATCATTTCTTCCATCATCATCGGGTCCATCATTTCAGGGGATACCCCGTCCATCATTCCGGGACTTCGCTGCTGGACGCCCCGCTCGATAGCCTGCTGAATCTCAGTATGGGTACTGCGAACATCAGAACTCCAATTTTTTTCGCCAACGGGTATTTGCTGCAATCCCTCAGCGTCATAATAGAGCATCGTATGAAGAACACTGCGACGCAATCGGCGGCCCCAATCAATGTCCCGGACGACATCTACAAATGTACTGTCGGTGGTAAAATCAACCGTATCCGGTTCTGTCTCCATGCCCATTCCCATCATCATCGGCTGAGCATCATCCCTGCGGCCTTCTGCATCCTCCACATCAACATCTTCCACTTCGTAACCAATGACCTGGCCGGGATAAACATCAAATTCATAATCCCGCCACTGCCCAACGTAGTATTTGGCCACTTCAACTTTAACGCCCTCAATACCATCTGCAATGTCTTTGTTTTCAATGGCTTCCAAGGGGAACACGTATGACCGTCTGGGTACGTACAATTCCGCTGTCGGGTCGGAATACGCACTCCAGAGCACAACATGGTCCTGATATTCAGCCTGATCCTTTTCGAGCCAGTCTTTACCGGCAATCGGATTTAAAACACCGATACGGGTCCGGTATTGATAGGTTTCTCCCGGCTTGGTTGTATCGTCATGTGCCCATACAAGAAGCAGCTCATCCAGCTTCGTTATATCGGTCCTTTCATCGATCTGCTCTTTTTTGAAATCTTTTTGAACGTCCTCTACGCTCCGCTCATCAGTACGAGCAGCCCTCCGCCCAGTCGCGGTCCGCATCCCATCGTCCATTACATCACCTCTGCCGCCCCGCGTTCGCCGGTCGGGTTCGGGGCGGGCAGGCCGGCGGCGCGTGTCCCGCGTCCTTGTCGAACGGCGGTCATCTGTCGTTCGGGTGCTGCGATTGCGAAGTTCATCCTGTCTTTCGCGTCTTTCTTTTTCTTCTTCCTTCTTTAAAATCTCCCTCGCCTCATTCAAGAATTCCGGCGCTGCCCACTCCAGGCGGCTGACGGTAAAGGAGTAAAATTCGGGCTGCAAAATATCATGCTGAACCTCTTGTTTTTCATACCGCTGCCTCCAGATATCCAACCCATACGGAGATTGTTCCAGCGACAATGGTAACTCCCCAAGCAGCTTATGGTAGGAATCGATCGCCGTCCGCGACACCTCTGTCCAGGAGTCCCACTGACCGTCTTTTTGTTTGGTTCTTCGCTGAAGTTCCAAACGTGCGAACACCGGTGTCGCCAGACGCGGGTCCTTCCAGGCCGTCTTTTGCAGCCCACGCCCCACAAAGCTTTGCTGGAAATTCTTATTGAGTGTCAGCACATCGAACCGGGCCGATACAGATACAAAATCAAGGTCATCAACTTCTTTCGGTACATCCGTATAAGGACGATCCGGAGCAACTTCTTCGGTCGGAACCTGGGCAGCCCCTCTCAGATGGCCCACCGACACATCGGCCAAAGCCGGCACCTCCGGTAAAACATAGCGGCGCTTTTCTTCGACCACCACATCACCTGCACCGGGATAAGACATTTTTGCAGTAGAAGAAACCTTCGAGATCGGACATTGAAACAATTGCTCGTAGTCCCGAAGATAAGGAGGGATGGACGGAGGGGGATTCTCAGGGGATTCATCCAAACCTGACACCATCTCCTCGGCCTGCGTTCTAACACGCCGATCTATTTCAGACGGCCCCATTTTTTCTTCCCGCCTGCCGACTTTGACCTTTTCTCCGTAAGGATTACTCAGAACATAAGCCCACAGCAGGAACAAGGCGACCAATACAACCACCGCCAGCACGATCTTGTCGATATGGTTTTCAAGTACCGCCAGTATATTCTTATTTTTCATCTTCCGATATCCCGTCTTATTATAAAATCAATTAGTCCCATATCTATCAATTACTAAAACATTTCCATTTCCCCTGGCATTCCGCCGGGAGCGCCGAACGCATCTTCCTGATCGTCCTCTTTAAACTGCCCCAACCGTTTCTCGATGGGCTCCGGTTTAATCTCATCATATCCAAGACGATTGAACTGATACTCGCACACCAGGTCCAGACGCATCGTCGCCCCTTTTCCGTACCGATACAGTTCATGCTCTTTCGCGGTTTTATCCACCACCTTCAAATCCGTTTGCAGAATGCTGATCTGATTATGGCGGGACTGAACCGGTTCGTCCTCAGCAATAAACGGCTCCTTAAAAACAGTCGGATAAAATGTATGCGATTTCTCGCTGCACAACTCTTTCATAAACGGCATGATAAAGCGGTTATCCACAAGTACCGAGACCGCAAAATGGATAACATCAATATTCTCATCGCCCTTGCGGGCCGTTGGGGAATCCGCCAGAAAATTGCCGGCGAGCATACCGCCGACATAATTCGGAATGTCGCGCATGGCCGTGCCCCGGGTTGATCCAAAATGGCTGCGACGGCCTGTTCCCACTGTCACCGGACCGCTGAAGCTGACCCCCAGAAGACGTTTGACAGGCAGCGATAAGACTTTGCCGGTGCTGCCGTTCATCTTGGTGACCGTGTCGACAATATCTTCGTAAATCCAGAGTGCAACCTGGCAGTCCCAACAGTCCTCCAGGGCCTGGGGTTCACCGGAGAATTCATAGTCTTCCCAGAACGCATACCACGGAAAGGCCGAAGGATTCGCATAGATCGAAATTTCCTGTGCCCGCGCCATGCAGAGAGCATTGACCACCGGATCCTCTGTGTCCACTGTTCCCGCTCTTGCGTAACCGGCCGGTTGTCTCCTTCCGCCCGCTCCACCGGTTTCGGCTCGGATTTCAGCATCACTGGGAGCATCCTTTGCATTCATCTTCTCGAGCAGTTCTTTAATCGCCGTGCGATACTGCCCCCCGAATTCCGTGAAAATCTGCGAAGACCGGTCGTCCGGTTCGGGAAAGATCTTAAAGTCATAGGTCACCAGGTCCCGCCGGCTGCTTTCAACGGCAAACCGCTTGATGTCATCGGCCTCCTTTTGCAGTTTATCCATAGAGATCTTGATTTGCCCGGGCTCATCCTTCGAGGGCACTTTTCCCGATAACCCCTTAACCGTGCGGGCATATTGAGCGCTTTGTTTCATCTGCTCTTTGACTTTATTGCCCACCATCATGGTCGGCAGAAACAGCAGCAGTGCAACAACGGTAACGGCAATCGACGGAAACAATGCCGTGTACTTTTTAAGCGTTCCCGTAAGCGGCTTTAAGGCCTCCATGGATATATTCATTTTCATAACATGCCTCAATAAAAGAGATCAATAATTCCCAATACTATTAATACATTCCCATCATTCCGCCGGCACCGGCCGCGGAGTCTTCTTTGGGTTTGGGCGCGCCTTTCCAGACAAACTTCGCCTTTATGCGGAACCAGTGGTCACGATCGATATACAATTCTTTATCGCTGTCCAGGTCGTCATATTTCTTCCTGCCGAGGTCTTTCTTGTCCAGTTCAGGATCGCTGTCGATATCACTCTGCGTGACAATATCAAATATTCGGCTGATCTCCTCATTCGTCATCGGATCAAGCAGAACATCTTCTTCGTATACGATATTGCTCTGAGCAGCATGACCGCCATAAATACCCGTCATGCCCCCTGCTGCACCGGACTTCTTTTTTGTACTTTCTTTGGAAACACGCTCAACCACTTTGGGCACACCGATTCCCGCCGGCATATCTTGGTCATCCAGGTCAACCAGATCGGAAGCTACGACAAAATGCTTAATGTCGTGCTTGCCAAACAACTCAAAAGGAATCCCCGGGAACAGCACAGCCAGCTTTTCGATACGCGTTATAAAACCCCAGCGACTTTGATCATCGCGAACACCATGCGGATCCAGCAACTCGGCAATACTTCGATAGGGACTGTACCCTTCGATCAGGACGGTAAACCCGGTATCTTCGACCGGTTTTTCAGAGTCGCCAGCTTTCGCTGCGGCCATGCCGCCCCCGGGCGGCATGGCGCCGCCAAAGCCGTCCATCATACCCATTTCATCCATAAACATCGGATCCATCATCGGGTCCATTCCGGGCTTTTTTTTCTTATACTTCTGCTGGTATCCAGTTCTGCCGGTATCGGGCTTTGGGAAATCAGCGTTTTCAATATCCCGCGTGAATTCCATTGCAAACCGCGTCACGAACAATTGTTTGCGTTCTTCACGAGGCACTGCCAACACCCCTTCGACATTGCCGGAATCAAACGCATCCCATAAGGCCGACTGATCCGGGTAGTACTCCCTGGAGGGAAGGCATTGGGCCAGCGTTTCGATGAAAACAGGCACGGTGTCACGATATTTGAAACAGTCTATTTGTTTTTGTATTTCTGCCTCAAGCGGCTCCCGGCGATCTTTCTGCTCTGAAATCTTGCTGGAAACATCTTTAACATCATTGATCATGCCGCTGATTTCACCGCGCGTTTCTTGATGGCCTTTATGCTGCCTCAGATCCTTATAGGCCTTTCCGAGCCCCAGCACCATCACCAGCAGCAATACGCTGGCCGCGATCGTAAAGACCCGCGCTTTCCGCGTCCACATCATCGCACGGGCGATCTTGCGCGGCAGCAGGTTGGTGCTGATTTTCGCTTCCTCCAAAAGCTGCACACCCAGACCGTATACAATACCGAAATCAGATACATTCTCATGGAATTTCGCCGTTGAAATCTCCTCTGACAGCGTTAGATTTTCAAACGAATCCGGTTTAACCACTGGAAGCCCCAGGGTCTGCGTCAGATACTTTGCCAGTCCCTGCAACTTCATCCCGCCGCCCAGCGCGATGACTTTTGTCAGTTTTTTATCCCGACCTTCCGGGCTGCTGCTGTAAAAGCCCAGACTTCGCTGGATTTCGCTGCCCAGATCGGTATAGACGGATTTCATCGCCGTATAAATCTGCCGCATATACTTGCTCATGGGGGCCGTGCGTTTAAGCTTTTCCGCAGTCCGGTAATTTTTCTTGAATGCATCGGCAATCGCTTCGGTAAAGGTATTGCCGCCAATGCGGATGCTCCGCTGCCAAACCGTCTCTTTCGTACAGACCACCAGCGTTGTATTCTCGGCGCCAATATCCAGAATAACCACCGCATTCCGGTCTGACTGCTGAAGCGCTTTCAAATCATACGTCACATAATTGTACAACGCCATCGGCGAGATCTGAACACAGCTGACCCGCAGATTTTCTTTTGTAAAGTGATCCATCACTTCACTGATCAGTTCATTCTTGATCGCAAACAATCCCACACGCTTATCGGGGCTGTCTTCGGTTTCCATCAGCTGCCAGTCCCACTCAACTTCGTTGATATCAAACGGGATCTGCTGGACCGCCTCGAATTGGACAACCTCGGGGACTTTTTTGGCTTCGACAGGAGGAAGATTGATGAATCGGGTAAAACTGTTCTGTCCGGCAATGGAGATCGCCACTTCCGTCTTCGTCAGATCCTTTTCGTCAAGAAATCTGCGAAGTGTCTCCGAAACAACCTGTTCTTTTTCAGCTAATCCAACATCACCGGACAAAAGATTAACGGAATGCTCCATATAAGCGAAATCAACAACTTCCAGTCCGACATCGCCTTCTCGCATCTGAAGTGCCTTTAATGCGCTGGAACCGATATCAATTGCCCACACTCCGCGTACTGATGAAGCCATACTTATAGTCTCCTGTGAACTGCAATAACGATTATTGCTTTTACATTAAAAAAACTTGATTCCAATTCCCCGCTTTCGTTATGATGACGGGTCTATGAAAACCTTCGCTGTCCATACACTCGGTTGCAAAGTCAATCAATACGAAAGCCAGCAAATCCGTCAGGTCCTGGAACAATCCGGACTGACGGCCGCAACCCGTATGCAACAACCCGCTGTTGTCGTCGTCAATACCTGCTGCGTTACGCACATTGCATCGGCTAAAAGCCGTCAAAATATCCGAAAAATCCAAAAAACACACCCGGCAGCTACGGTCATCGTCACCGGCTGTCTGCCGGCGGGTCAAAGCGATGAACTTAAAAATCTCCAGAATATTATAATTGCCAAAGAGAAAAGCTGTTTGCCGGACATTATCGAGCGATTAATCGCCGAACACCACCTCGAACAAGATAATACCATCTTAAGTAAACCAACAAATCGCCCGGAAATCAAGGATAAAAAAGGCAACTTGGGGTATCCGCGAGGACTACAACAGCTTAAAGGTATTGAAAAATCTGATATAATACAGAATCATCCCTCTGGGCTCCTGCATTCTGATGCAAATGTCAAAGAAACCGGCAAATCAGCGTATAAACTTGGGATTCTTAACCGCTTCACCGGGCAATCCCGAGCTTTCCTGAAAGTTCAGGACGGCTGCGATGCCTACTGTACCTATTGTATTATACCCAAAATCCGGACCAATGTTTGTAACAAGAATGTAAAAACCGCACTAAAAGAGGCAAATAGTCTGATTCGGGCCGGTCATAAGGAAATTATCCTGACCGGCATCTTCCTTGGCGCCTACGGCCAGACCACGGCCCGGCGGAAAAAATGGGACCCGGACAAAACCGATTCGCTGGCCGAGCTTGTGAACCAGGTCGCAAGTATCGATGGTCTGGTCCGGTTGCGGCTCAGCTCCCTGGAGCCGCTGGATGTTACGAATCGCCTGCTGGAGGTCATGACCGGCCATAAAAACATCGCCCCGCATCTACACCTGCCGCTGCAATCCGGTTCGGGGAATATTCTCAAGCAAATGGCCCGGCAATACACCACTGACGACTTTATGCGTGTCGTCGAAAGAGTCAAAAATGCATTCGACCGCCCTGCCATCACCACCGACATCATTGTCGGCTTCCCCGGCGAAACAGAGGATGACTTTCAGCAGACCTTAGAAATCGCCAAGAAGGTCGGCTTTTCAAAAATCCATGTCTTCAGTTTCAGCATCAGGAAAAACACCGCCGCGGTAAAGATGGCCAAGCTGTTCGGCAAAGTCAGCCCGCAAGAGATCAAACACCGCTCGACCGTCCTGCAGCAGATTGATAACGAATTGCAGGAAAAATTCCGCCAATCCTGCGCTGGGCTCAATGAAACCGTTCTCATCGAAAAAACAAATCCGCCCCGCGGCCGCTGCAGCCGCTACTTTATGGTGGACCTCAAAGACCACCCCGATGCCAAACGGCTCCAAAAGGGGCAAATCACAGACGTCGTTATTTAAGATCTAAACTCCCCAGCCAATCTCGCCAGATTTGTTTGTACAGGTCGCCGCTGTCGTAGAAGCCCTCGTTGTGTGTGCCTTGCAGATCGGCGAACTGTTTGGGTTCGCTGGCCGCGGCGAAGATCTGCTGTCCGAATTTATACGGAATGATCTCATCGTCCGGACTGTGGATCACCAGCACCGGGCACCTTACCTGCCTGACGGCCTCCAATGTATTATAATCAAACCGGCTGAACATCCGCACGGGCAGCCACGGGTAATAATGCGAGCCAACATCATTAAACGACGTAAACGTGCTTTCCAGGACAAGGGCCGCCGGCTGGATATCCTTGGCGATGGTCGCGGCGACACTGCCGCCCAGCGACCGCCCGAACAGAATAATCTGCTCCGGCCGCGTGCGTTTTTCTTCGATGAGCCACTGAAAACCGGCCAGCATATCGATCTTTGTGCCAATTTCGGTGGGTTTGCCGGTGCTTTGGCCGTAGCCGCGATAGTCCACGATCAGGCAGTTGATCCCCAGTTCATTGAACATCTTCAGCGTATCCAGCCGATGCGAAATATTACCCCCATTGCCGTGACAAAACAGCATCGTCCGCTCGGCGCCTTCCGCGGGAACGAACCACGCCGCCAGCGTTACTCCATCCGGCGCAGCCAGCGTCAGGGCTTCATACTTCAGCCCGTAATCCGCAGGGGTACCGTCGTAATCGCGGCTTGGGTAATACAGCATACGCGACTGCATCAAAAACAGCAGCACCCCCATACCGACATAAACCGCCGCGACAATCGAAAGTATTGTAAGAAAAACGCTCATAAGTTTTCCTTGTCTATAGCGCCGATAACAAGTGATACCAAGCAGAATAAAAACGAATATCCATAACGCCAATCGCATCGACTATCCTTAATAAACCAACCACAAATATTCACGAATAACAGATATCTATTTGTTATTCGTGTGCATTAGTGTTCATTCGTGATTCCCAAACAGAATTTATAAGTCAGTATCTTATACAGCAACTTGGCCGTGAGGAAATCACAACTCCACAGATGCTCGCGCGGGCACAGTTCCACAAGATCAAAGCCGGTCAGGTTCCTTGCCTCGCAGACCGCCCGAATCAAAGCCGTAACATCGTACCAGCCAAGCCCCCCCGGTTCCGGCGTGCCGGTCGCGGGCATAACCGATGGATCGAATACATCCAGATCAATGGTCAGGTACACATTGTCCGTCAGCAGCGGAATAACCCGTTCAATCCAACCCCGCCCCGCATCGTTGCAAATCTCATGCGCAAAGAACACCCGCCCGGTGTCCATATTCTTTTTCTCCGCTGCATCCATGCTGCGGATACCGACCTGAACAATCGGGGCATGCTCTTTGGCCCGCGCCATCACACAGGCGTGATTATGCGTGCTGCCCTCGTATTCGTCCCGCAGATCGGCGTGCGCATCAAGCTGAAGGATTGTCAGATCACTGTACTTTTCCGCCATCGCCTCAAAGACGCCGATGCTGACAGAGTGTTCGCCGCCAAGAACGACGGGGAATTTATCCTTGTCCAGCAGTGCACTCATTCGCTGACGGACGACTTCGGCAACCTCTTCCGGCGTGTCAAATCCTTTAACGGCTGACTCGGTAAAAATGCCTTTGCGAAAGACCTCGCTGTCGGTTTCGATGTCGTAAAACTCAAGATTGTATGAAGCGTCCAGAATCGCTCCCGGCCCTTTATCCGCCCCCTTGACCCAGGTGCTGGTACCATCATACGGAACCGGCAAGATCGAAATCGCCGCGGTCTCCGAGTTGGTGTACTCTGTCTCAAAATCGCCGAATTGTTTATTTTTAGGCATTAGGCACTGGGCAATAGGCAATAGGAACCGTTATTTTTTATAAGATTCAACACTTCTGATTAGGCCGAACATCATTTTTGAAATCTCATCTGATCTACTAAGAGTATTAGCAAACTCATCCTTTGAAATATACTTCAAATTCATCGCAATTTCCAATTGTGTCTGCAGTTCATACAAAGAACCTCTGGAAACTCTCAGAAAACGAACATAGTCACTTGTCGAGTTTCTTCCATATCCTTCGGCAATGTTACTGGGTATCGATACGGCACTTCGGCGGGTTTGACTGGTTAAACCATATTGTTCTGAAACCGGATATTTACTTGTAATGGCATAAACCTCAGTCACGAAAGTCATACTTTTTTGCCACACCAGCAGATCACGATAACTCTGTACATTTTTCACTTTTATCTCCTTCCTGTCTAATGCCTATTGCCCAGTGTCTATTGCCTTATTTTCAATCAAACAGAAACACCGCCAGCGCCACGGTTGTTGTCCACAGGCCCTTTTGGCCGCGGGCGGTCTGGGTCATATTGGTCGTCTTAACAAACAGACCGCTGGATTTGTACGCCTGCTCTTTTTCCGACCACGCCAGGTCCGGGTCCAGATCGATCCCCAGCGTGGTTCCCAGCATTTCGGCGGCAAGGTCCTCGGACATGTCCTCGGCCTCACGTTTGTTCATCCCGTGGCCATGGACTTCGCTCAGATAGCCCCACTTTTCCTTATCCTTGGGAACCGCCACGCCAACCGACGACGCCGTCAGGCGACCGTGCTCATCCGTATCACAACGGGCCATCACACAAAAGCAGATCGCTCCGGGCTTAAGATGCTTAATGCCTTCGTTGCGGCTGATGATCTTACATTCCGGCGGCAAAATCGACGACACCTGCACCAGGTTCTGCTGGGCCACACCCGCCGCACGCAGCGCATCCTCAAAGGATTTCAATTTAAATTTGTGCCGTCCGACACCCTTGGTCAGGAACATCCGCTTGGGAACCAGGCCATTGATCATTTTCTATTCTCCTAAAAAGCAAAACTGCCGCAAATAAGTACTCACAAAAAAGATGCCGGATTATAGCCATTTGGAATGGCAACACAATCAAAAAAATTTCCAACGTGCCCATATTTTCTCAAAAATCGGACCTGAACGCAATCATTTTTTGCCAGCAAACCGGCGGTCAATTATATGCCAATCGCCGCAGAGAAAATGCTAAAAAATAAATAAATCTCAAAATTTCGACAATCCTATTGCCAAAACCAAAGATAACCCTATAATTCGACGCTTCGTGTTTGTCGGGGGCTAAAAATAGATTGGATTTCAGCGGATTATCGCAACCCGGCGGGCTTTATTATTGTATATTATATTGAGTACCACGAGAGGTGAAACAACATGACAAAAAGACGACAAAAAAACACGTTATCAGCCCAACAACTTGACCACTACAGGCGTTTGCTGATCGAGAAAATGACGGAAATCCTTGGCGATGTCAATGCCATAGAAACAGCAGCTTTTCAGGGAAGCGGCGAACTGTCCAGTATGCCCGTCCACCTGGCGGACATAGGCACTGACAGCTACGAACAGGAATTTAACCTGAATCTTATGGCCGAGGAAAGAAAAACACTTCTTGAAATACAAAAAGCGCTGGGCCGCATTGCCGACGGTTCATTCGGCATCTGCGAAGGACTCGACATTCGGATCGAAGACAAACGGCTCGAAGCGATTCCATGGACACGATACAGTCTTGAGTATGCCCGTATGCTCGAAAACGGCACAGCATCTGAGGATGATGCGGCCCGACGGCATCGCAATTCGGCATAAGACAAAACTGTTTTTTCCTTGCGAGTTGCGAACAACTCCTTAGAATAGATGACGATAAGAAACTTTTTTAAGGGGTTCTTCGTATGGGCGCGCAAAGCAAATTTCGTTTCAGACCGTTCGTTTCACTTCTGACCGCTTTTTCTTTTGTCGCTATCGTCGTGACGGGTGCTGTGCTGTACATCACCCCTCCCGGCCGTGTTGCCAATTGGACAAACTGGACATTCTGGGGCCTCAGCAAACATCAATGGGGTGCGGTGCATATCTGTTTCGGTGTCGTGTTCCTGATCGCCTCGATATTGCACATCTGGCTGAACTTCAAGCCGCTGATAAACTATTTCGCCGGCAAGGCCGCAAACGCTTCAAAGCTTCGGACCGAATGGATCCTGGCGTTGGTCGTCTGTGGGATTGTTTTTGTCGGGACCGTAAAACCGTTTGTACCGTTCAGCTCGCTTCTGGATCTGAATGAGCGTATTAAGTTCAGCTGGGAAAAAACACAACAGGAGGCGCCCATACCCCATGCGGAACTTCTGACGATCGAAGAACTGGCAACAAAAGCAGATCTTGAAGCGGATGTCATTCAACTGAATCTCAGAAACAGCGGGATCGAGGTGGGTCGGGAAGATGTGTTCGGTGATATTGCCGAAAAGCATAATTTGTCTCCCAATGAACTGTTTGAAATTGCCACAGGTCAGCAGGCCGCATCCTCTGCCGGCAGATACGGCGGTGGCGGTGGCGGCTTCGGGCAGAAATCCCTGAAACAGGCCTGCGAGGAAATCGGCATCGAACCGGAAAAAGCCATCGAGGGATTAAAGGCCGCCGGCATCGAGGCAGCGGTGGATATGCGGATTCGCGAAATCGCCGATCAACAGAATATACACCCCCATGAAATTCGAGAAATACTGGAAAACTTATAGACACTCTGAAGGAGTAGAGCAATGGCTTGGAACATCCGTATGGTCAGTACCTACCCCCCCCGCCGTTGCGGGATCGGGACATTTTGCAGGGATTTGTCAAACGCGCTGTCGCAATTCACAGGAGAGATCGGACACATCCGTGTCGCCGCGATCGATAACAATCACGGGCCTTACAACATCCCGGTTGACCTGGTGATTGATCAGTACCAGCCCACGTCCTGGCAGCAGACCACCAAAGAGATCATCGCCCGCGCCAAAGAAAGCAACAATCCCACCGCCGTCGTCCTGCAGCATGAATACGGGCTGGATGTGGACGAACAGGGCCGCGGCGACGGTCACGGCCGCAACTTTGTCGATATGGCCAGGACATGTACAGAGAACGGACTGACATGCATCGTCTATCTGCACACCGTGCTGGAAAATCCCAACAAACTCCAGCGGCAGACTATTGTTGATCTGGCCGAGCATTCCAACGGCCTTATCGTAACCACCGAAAGCGCGATTGATATTCTCGAGTCCGAAAAATACGGCATCAGTCATTTTAAGCTCAAGCACATCGACCATGGCGTTCGGATGCATCACCCGACCCAGTTCGACCGCTTTACGCTCAAGTCGGAACTGGGGATCAATGATGTCTTCCTGGCCACGACGCTGGGCCTGCTCAGCCCCGGAAAAGGTGTCCAGTGCAGCATTCGCGCCTATGGCAAGTTCATCCATGAATCCTGCACCCCCGCTCAACGGGAACACATCGTATACCTGATCGGCGGACAGTGCCATCCGGAATTTGTCAAGGCTGACGGCGGCAAATACTACCGTCAGTTCATGGCCGAGATCGACAAAGCCCTCGAAGAGGCCGATGTGAAATGGTGTAAAGCCACTGCGATTGATGGCATTGACTGGTTTAGCAATGATATCGTCTTCCTGGATATGTTTCTCGGCGAAAGCACCCTTCTAAAATTTTACGGCGCAGCCAATGTCATGATCCTGCCGTATTTGAATACCGAACAGATTTCCAGCGGCATTCTCGCCGACACCATCGGCTCCGGCCGCGTCGCCATCGCCACTAAATTCCGCTACGCACTCGAACTGATCTACTCAAACAAGACCTGTCCGCCGGGGATGACCATCGGCCGTTTCGCACGCGGCATTCTGGTCGATCCCGGTGATGCAGCCGTTGAACAGATCGCCAAAGCACTGGACTTCCTGGTATTTGAGAAAGACAAACGACTCCAAATGGAAAGGCAGGCCCACCAGCGCGGCTATCAGATGCGATGGGCCAACAGTGCCTGGGCGCTGGCCCAATATATTGAATTTGTCAGCGAGGATAAAGAGATCACCACCGGCCGCGGCATGAAGTTCCTGCGGGAGAAAGACTCGCCGCTGATGCTCTATCCCAAACGGCAAGCGGGGAAGTAATAGCTCTCCCCCTGCCGAAGGGGGGAGGGGGGTGATAGTGCATCTTTAATTACCCGTCCAAATCACCCCGGGTACCCGGCGTCACATTACTATCGGAAACATCAATCATACAGATTTGGGTTGACGATTTCTTTTGTGATTCCTTCCGCGACAATACGACTTCCTTCACAGATATTAAAGCAATCATTTATTCTTAATTTTGGTGAAATCAGTTATGGCCACACAAATCGTATTGGAAGTATATACCATTCCCCCAACTTGATACTATCTGTTTCGATAGCACTTTCATCAAAGTATATCCGACAATCATTTGAATTTTCTTTATATCTGAAAATACATGAATAATAAGAAAGAGAACCATTTAGAAAAATGTCTCTTTGTCTACCACCTTCTTCTGTTGTCAAAAAACGTATTTTTGCTACTATTTTATGCTTGATCTTTTTTTCTTATCATCCATCATATTTCTCTCAATTAAGCTGGGTGGGTTGTGCCCACGCGGTTATTTTTTGGCTGTATTTTTTGTTCGGTCATGGGTGTACATTATCCATCACGATCAACATCCTCAACAAGGAATTTTCCTGCTTTAATCAGCGTGGGTAAATCAAAGATTTATCGCACCCTATCACGAACACCCGCATCATTTTTACCCAACCTGCCCGGCGACCGTCCAGCTAAGGCAGCCAAACAAAAACACAAAACAGCGGGTGGCGGTTCATCCAATACATGCTTTTCCGGGAACAGGAACAACGTCGTCAGCGGGAGCGGTTACAGTTCCGCTCTCGAAATCCAGGGCCGTCGGCTTTAACGTCAGGTTATACCAGGGCGATTTCTTGTTTTCCGTCAAGTCCTTCCAGCGAACAAGATGGCCGGTATAGGCACTGATACGCCCCATAATGCCCGTCAGCGTGGATGTCGCAACATGGGACGCTTCGTTCAGCGGTTCGCCTTTTAGAATCCCGTTGATTAAGTCCACATGCTCCTGGACATAAGGGTTTCCGACATAAGGAAAGTCCGAAACCTGAATGTCACGGGCAAATTTTTCACCCTCTTTTTTACCGGGACCGCTGCCCCAGGTCCCCCCGTCAGTTCCGGTGAAGATTTCACTGACACGATTATAACAACCATCGATCTGACGGCACATGCTATGAACATGAACGCTTTCGCCATAGTCAAAATCAACGCTGAAAAAGTCGAACTGGTTGCCTGTTTGGCGACGTGTCCGGCCGCCAAAACCAATTGCCATCTTCGGAGGTCTGCCGATGAACCAGTTGGACACATCAATGTTATGCAAATGCTGCTCGACGATATGGTCGCCGGACATCTCAGTAAAACTGACCCAGTTGCGAATCATATAGGAAGCGTCGTCTTCACCGGGTTTACGATCTTTATACCACAATGTATCCGTACACCAATAGATCTCGCCTCCGCGGATAGCACCGATAGCGCCTTTGTCGATCGCGTATTTGGTTTTGAGATATTCAAGTTGGTGTCGGCGTTGAGTTCCGGCAACAACGGCCAATCCTTTTTGTTTGGCGATCTCACCCGTTTCCATGATCTTTCGAGCGCCGGGCGGGTCCACTGCAACCGGTTTTTCCATAAAGACATGCTTACCGGCATTGACAGCGGCTTCAAAGTGGACCGGTCTGAAATTCGGCGGTGTTGCCAATAGCACGACATCCGCATCTGTTGTCATGATATCCTTATAGGCCTTAACACCCGTCACGCATATTTCTTTCGATACACCGAATTCCTTTACGGCCTTATTGATGCGGGATTCAAAAAAGTCGGCCAATCCGACGATCTCAGCTTTAATATTCAGATGTGTCGCGGCCTCCAGAAAGTTTTTCAGGGCCCCTTGGCCCCGGTTGCCGCAACCAACCAGTGCCACTTTCATTTTCTGATTACCCGCAGCAAATAAAGCACTGTTGGATAACGTCATGGTGCCTGCTGAGACAATAGCGGCATTTTTCACAAATTCCCTGCGATTCATAATTTCTCCTGCTTATATCTGAAAATCATCGACTGCTCGATACGCTTTGATCAGAGCGAGTTCGCCTTCTTTACCTTTTTGACTGTTGCCGTGTTCCATACCGACAACACCGGTGAATCCTTTGTCGTAAAGATATTTGAAGATGTTTTTGTAGTTGATCTCGCCGGTGGTTGGTTCTTTGCGGCCGGGATTGTCGCCGACCTGAATGTAAGCGATCTGATCCCAGGCCTTGTCCATATTAGCGATCAGGTTGCCCTCGGAAATCTGCTGATGATACAAGTCGTCCAGGATTTGACAGGACGGGCTGCCGACACTTTTGCAGATCAGATAGGCCTGCGGAATTTCCCTGAGAAACAATCCCGGATGGTTGGCCCACCAGTTCAGCGGTTCCAGTACCATCACCAGCCCGGACGGTTCACAGACCTCGGCCATGACTTTGAGATTCTCGATGCAGTTGGCCATCATATAATCATATTCGATCTTCATGTTTACACTGGCTGGAACGACTGTACACCATTTGGCATTGACCCGCTTGGCGCATTCGACGGCTTTTTTCATACTGCTGCGAAGATAGTCCTGATACTCTTTGGATGTCTTCGTCACCATCTCGGTTTTACCAAAGCCGGAATAAGCCACAAAAACTCCCATTGTCATCTTTAAATCCTGCATTGTTTTGGCAATCTTTTCCTGCAGGCCGGCCGCTTTGCTCATCATGCCGTTATCTTCCCAGGCAGAAAAGCCGGCATCAGCGGCAAATTTAAGCTGATTGATCGGGTCACCTCCAGCATGATGCTTAAACATGCCAAAATGCGGGGCATATTTCAGCTTGAAGGATTTGGAGGCCTGTGGATCGGTCCCCGCTGATGCGCTGGCCGAACCGATTAAAGTTGTCACTGCAGCACCCGTCACCGCTCCAGCGGCCAGAAAACGCCGTCGATTCATAATAAATCCTCCGGAATTAAGCGTTTGGTAATCAAAATCACGGGCCTAATCTAATGTAAGCACCGATAAGATGCAATAAAAAATGACATGGACACTGAAGGTGACAAATAAGATTGTCCGTTTTTTTGTTGACTATTTTCCGTTCTCGGCTACAGTTTCCACGCTCGTAATTTTCGTAAAAAGTCTCGGCCGCAGGCCGATTCCTCAATTTTGATATTTAATCTTTGATTTTTGATATAAAAAGGATGTCGATGTCTCTAACCGAACATATTCGCAATGTCGCGATTATCGCCCACGTTGACCACGGCAAAACGTCGCTGGTGGACCAACTGCTGTATCAGTCCGGCATGTTCCGCAACGCCGAACTGGACAAACTCGCCGGCGGCCAGCACGGCCTGATTATGGACTCCGATCCGCTGGAGCGCGAACGCGGCATCACCATCCTCAGCAAAAACTGCGCGATCCAGTACACCGACCCCGACAGCGAAGAATACAAGATCAACATTATTGACACCCCCGGCCACGCCGATTTTGGCGGCGAGGTCGAGCGCGTCCTCAAAATGGCCGACGGCGTCCTGCTCGTCGTCGATGCGTTCGAGGGCCCCATGCCGCAGACACGATTCGTCCTCGGCAAGGCCCTGCAGCACAATCTCAAACCCATCGTGGTCGTCAACAAAGCCGACCGCACCGACGCCCGCCCGGACGACGTGGTCAACGAGGTCTTCGACCTGTTCGTCGCGCTGGAAGCCGATGACGACACGCTGGATTTCCCAATCATCTTTGCCTCGGCCAAAAACGGCTGGTCCACCGCCGACCTGGGCACTCCCAACGACAACATGCAGCCGGTCTTTGACGCGATCATCAGCCATGTGCCCTGCCCCACGGACGATCCCGATGTCCCGCTGCAGATGCTGGTCACCTCGCTGGACTATTCCGAATACCTCGGCAAGATCGCCATCGGCCGTGTCTTTGCCGGTTCGGTCAGTCAGGCCGAAGCCATCACCGTCATTGACACCAACGGCAAGCATACCCAGCAGAAAGTAGTCCAACTGTTCAGTTTCGACGGGCTGGGCAAAAAACACGCTGAAAGAATCGTCGCCGGTGACATCTGCGCCATCGCGGGTCTGGACCCGGTGGACATCGGCAACACCATCGCCTGCGCCGATAAACCCAGCGCCCTGCCGATCGTCGCCGTCGATGAGCCGACCATGCATATGACCTTCCGCATCAATGACGGACCGTTCGCCGGCAAAGAGGGCAAATATGTCACCAGCCGCCAGATCAAGGATCGGCTGGAAAAAGAGCTGCAGGTCAACGTCGCCCTGCGTGTCGAACCGGGCGCCACGCCGGAAGAGTTCAAAGTCTCCGGCCGCGGCCTGATGCATCTGGGCATCCTGCTGGAAAACATGCGGCGGGAAGGATACGAAGTCTGCGTCGGCAAGCCCAGCGTCATTATCCGCATGGTGGACGGCCTGCGGCAGGAGCCCATCGAACGGCTCGTGGTCGATTGCCCCATTGACTGCCAGAGCGCCGTGATGAGTTTGCTCGGCGACCGGCGGAGCGAACTGGTCAGCATGGACGCCAAAAGCGGCGCTGACGACTTCATCCACATGGAGTTTATGATCCCCTCACGCGGCCTGTTCGGTCTGCACGCCCGCGTCCTGACAGCCACTCAGGGCCGCGCCGTCATGCACCACACCTTCGAACGCTACGAACCCATGCGCGGCGCCATCCCGCAGCGGCAGGCCGGCGTCATGATCGCCACCGAAACCGGCACCGTCACCGCCTACGCATTGGATGCCCTCTACGACCGCGGCGTGTTCTTCATCTCTCCCGGCGACAAAATCTATGAGGGCCAGGTCACCGGTGAGCACTGTAAAGACAAGGACTGCCCGGTCAACCCCACCCGATCTAAACAGCTGACCAATGTCCGCGCCTCCGGCAAGGACGACTCCGCCAAGGTCCGCCCACCGCGGATCATGAGCCTGGAGGCAACGCTGGAATACATTCAGGACGATGAATTGGTTGAAATCACGCCGAAAAACATTAGAATAAGAAAGCGCCTGCTTAAGGAAACCGACCGCCGCCGCGAATCCCGAAAAGCAAAAGATAACTGACAAAAGGTAACGCCGGCATCCTGCCGGCAGTTTACTTTTTATAAGAAACCGTATTAATTATGGAATAACACAGAAATACATAAAAATAATTCCGTGTCTTCCTGTAAATTCCGTGGAAAATATTAGTGTATATTCGTGTCCATTCGTGGTTCATTAAACGAAGGAAAACTGATGGCGTTACGATTTGTCGAAATCTTTATCCCCGTGGAAAAAGAAGCCGAACTGTTCGAGCTGCTGAACAGTTTCGAGCCGGTCACGATCGTCCAAAAAGAAACGTCCGAACAGCTGCTGCACACCAAGCTGCTGCTGAATACCGAGCATACCGAAGAACTGATGGACCGTCTGGAGGGACGGTTTGCCAACACCGAGAACTTCCGTATCGTCATCGTCGCCGTTCAGGCCACGATCCCCCGCATCGAGACACCTCCCGGCAAGCCGCAATCCCGCAAGATCAAGTTCGCCCGCATCAGCCGTGAAGAATTGTACCACGACATCCTCGAAGCGAGTCATCTGTCCTGGCTGTTCACCACCATGGTCGCCCTGTCTTCGATCGTTGCGGCCATCGGGCTGGCCCGTGACAACACCGCCGCGGTCATCGGCGCCATGGTCATCGCCCCGTTGCTCGGCCCCAATGTCGCCCTGTCGCTGGCGTCGGCGCTGGGAGATTTCGACCTGGCAAAGAACGCTCGAAAGGCCAACCTCGTCGGCATCTTGCTGCCGCTGTGCCTGGCAGCGATGTTTGGCATGTTGATGCCGCTTGACATCGACGGCTCTGAGATCCTTTCCAGAACACAGATCGGCTTCCTCGATATCGTCCTGGCACTGGCCGCCGGCATCGCCGGAACGCTCAGCTTCACGATGGGGCTTCCCGGCGCCATCATCGGGGTCATGGTCGCCGTGGCGCTGCTGCCCCCGCTGGTCACCTGCGGCATGCTGCTCGGCTGCGGCCAGTGGCAACCCGCCATGAACGCCGGACTGTTATTCGGTGTCAACCTGATCTGCGTGAATCTGGCCGGTGTGGTCACATTTCTCGTTCAGGGCGTCCGGCCCCTGTGGTGGTGGGACAAGGAAAAAGCCCACAAGGCCACCCGCCGCGCCATCATCACCTGGCTCATCTGCCTGGCCGTACTGGCACTGCTGATCCTCGCCACCAATTGGCAATCATAAACTCTCACCCTGCCAAGGGGAGGTGGCCGTAAGACCGGAGGGGTTTAAAGGTCGGAGGGGGTATAAAATCAGCCGCCGGTGCTAAAACCGTCCTTTACTTTTCATGGTTAAATCGCTAAAATATCGGAACTTGCCAATTACAAGCAGGAGCATGGCCATGAAAACGGTAAAAATATACGATACGACACTGCGCGACGGAATGCAGGCCGAAGGAGTCAGCTTCTCGGTCGAGGACAAACTGCTCATCGCCCGCAAGCTGGACGAATTCGGGATCCACTACATCGAGGGCGGCTTCCCGCAGAGCAATCCGAAAGAACAGGAGTTCTTCGCGCGCATCAGGGAAACCCCACTCGCCAATGCAAAGATCGCCGCTTTCGGCAGTACCCGCCGCGCCAAAACCAAGGTCGGAGACGATACCGGCATCGCCGCCCTGCTGGCTGTCGAAACCCCGGCGGTGACCATGGTTGGCAAAACCTGGGACATGCACGTCACGGATGTGCTGCGGTGCGACCTCGAAGAAAATCTGGAGATGTGTGCCGAGTCCGTCGCCTATGTCAAGCAGCAGGGCCGCGAGGTCATCTTTGACGCCGAACACTTCTACGACGGTTACAAAAACAACCCGGACTACGCCATGAAAGTACTGGCCGCCGCCGCGGAAGCCGGAGCTGATGTCCTGGCCCTATGCGAAACCAATGGCGGCTGTCTGCCGCACGAGGTCTATCAGATTACCGAAGCCGTCCGCAAAACATTCAGCGGGGTGGACATCGGCATTCACTGTCATAACGATACCGACTGTGCGGTCGCCAATTCTCTCGCGGCCGTCCGTGCCGGCGCCGCGCACGTCCAGGGAACGATCAATGGCCTTGGCGAACGAACGGGCAATGCCAACCTGTGTACGATCATTCCCAATCTGTCTCTGAAGATGGGCTATGGAACTGTCGGACAGGAAAAACTTGAGCTGCTGACAGAAGTCTCGCGCTTCGCCTTTGAGATCGCCAATCTTTCACCGGCCATGCATATGCCGTATGTCGGCGAAAGTGCCTTTGCCCACAAGGGCGGTTTGCACATTGACGCGATTCGCAAAAATGAAAAGACCTATGAGCATATCAATCCGAGAGCGGTCGGCAATGAACGGCGTTTTCTGATCTCGGAACTGTCCGGGGCCTCGAACGTACTGGATAAGCTCGAAAAACGGAAGATGATCACAGACAAAGATCTGGCCCGCAAGATACTCAAACGCGTTCAGGAGTTAGAGAATGCCGGCTATCAATTCGAAACCGCCGAAGCCAGTTTTGACCTGCTGATCAAAAAAGAGATGGGCACCTACCAGAAAAGCTTCGATCTGATCAAATATCACATCGACGTCGAACGCAGCTCAGACGGACGGATGATCACGGAGGCAACTGTGAAACTGACCGTGGACGACAAGACCGAGCATGTGGTCAGCGAGGGTGACGGCCCGGTGAATGCCCTGGACGGCGCCTTGCGAAAAGCCCTGGAACCGTTTTACCCCGGCATCAAAAGTATGTCGCTGATCGATTATAAGGTGCGTGTGGTCAATGCCCGCGCGGGCACCGCGGCCAAGGTGCGCGTAATCATCGAAAGCCGCGACCACGAGGATCTGTGGGGAACGGTCGGTGTTTCGGAGAACATCGTCGAGGCAAGTTGGCTGGCGCTGGTGGACAGCGTCGAATACAAGCTGCTCAAGGATGCGGATAAACAGGCCGCCATGAAAGCTGAATAGGGGTTTTCCGTCAAAAACCGCATATTGACGCCGAAACCGGCCATTCTACATCCTGTTTAGGCCATTTTTTTATATAAAAGATTTGCATAAATCGGACTAAATGGCTATAAGTATGAGCTTTGAAAATACGGAATAGTGGTTTTTTAAGGTAATATGCGAAAATGATCCTGACACAAATTTTACAGCCGGCGTGCATTAAGGCCCCGCTTGAAAACACAAATAAAGAAGATGTAATCGAAGAGTTGATCAACGTGCTGGCTGACAACGGATGCCTGAGCGACCGCTGCGAATCTTTTGAGGCCGTTTTGGCCCGCGAGCAGACCCGCAGCACCGGCATCGGCTCCGGCATCGCCATCCCGCATGGAAAGTGCTCGGCCGCCAAGGAACTGGTCATGGCGATCGGGATCGCGAAAGAACCCATTGAATTCGAGAGCATCGACAACAAGCCCGTCAGCATCGTTCTTCTGCTGGTCTCCCCTCCCGACCAGACCGGCCCGCATATTCAGGCGCTGGCACGTATCAGCCGGCTCATGCTGGACGCGCCGTTCAAGACCCAGCTGGAAAAAGCCCAAACACCGGAAGAAGTCTACGACCTCATCAGCACCAAAGAAACCGAATAAGGAACGGGCAACGGTCAATAAAAAGCTTCGATCACTCAGGAGAGTTTTTCAGTTAGCCGTTGAAAGGGGCCAATTGGAAGCAAATCCTTTTCGGTATGTCCGGCGGCCTAAATCGCCAAGACGAAAAGTCCATGTTTATGCTGACAAAGAATGCGTTAAAATGATAGAAAGCTCGCGTATTCTTCACTGCTCGGACTGGATGCCGTGGGAATAGAGGTCTCACCCAAGAAAGATACCTGCCAAACATGGGAATGGCATATCAAGGACACGGACAGACGGACATTGCCTTTGACAGAGGAGGGTCGTAGCACTATTGGCCGAACACCATGCGAAACAGCCGGAAGGTTACCCCTATGTGTTTTTGCCCGTCAAGCGGTACGATTATCTTCAAAAGATCCGTATGGAAGGACATTGGAAGCAGCGATATGGAACCTGTCCGGTGAACAACTTCACGCGGCACTTTAAGATCATCTTGCAGCGAGCGGGGATTAAGACCGGAAAGTTTCACGATTTGAGGTGTACCTGCCTGACCAAATGGCTGCTGAATGGATTGACTGAGTATGATGTAATGCGGCTGGCAGGACATTCGGATTTTGAGACGACCCGGCGTTTTTATCTGGCTGTACGGGAGGATCTGGTACAGCGGGCAAGGACCGTCAGCAAGACATCCTTGAATCTTGATTTTGGCACGCACTTGGCACGCGCCCCCTTTTCGGGTACTTCAAAAGAAGAGGCTGTAAAGGATAACTCCTTAACAGACAAAAGCTTACTTGACCGTCCCCGACAGGAGTCGAACCTGTAACCTTCGGCTTCGGAGGCCGACACTCTATCCAATTGAGCTACGGGGACTACAACTCAGAACACACAAACCGCATCGGAAAACACGATTGCGGCGTCCGTTTCCAGGAAATGGTTTATATACAAAGACCGGTGATTCGTCAACTGAAATCCCTGCCAAAGCTCCCACGGGCGATGCTCACCCGTCGAAGGGAATTACATCTTCCAACTGGCAGGATAGTGGATATTTCGACGTGAAACTCCAAATGTCCGGATCAGTGCCTCGACAAGGGCTTCGGTCCGGTTGATCTGGCAATCCGTGACCGATTCGAATCGCCCATCGGAGATCACACAGACACGGACCACACCGTTACGGCCGCTGCACAAACGCTGCCGTTTCCAGTATTCGCCCGCCTCGATGGCGCCATTCTCAGCGCCACTGCCGTTGCCGACCACAAAATGAAACTGGGCCTTGGACCCGTTGGCCAGATCGGTCAGCAGTGCCAGGTTGTCTGCGTTGCCGCCGGCCGTCCGGCTGTAATAAACTTCCACCCGGTCCCAGGGGCCGGGGGAAACAGCGAGGGTGTTTTTGACCGTGTCTTCAGCAGGATCCAGCCGCAAATAGCTGGACAGACTGTAAGCCCCGGTAATAGGTCGATGATTATCCAGCGCCATCAAAACAAGCGCGCCAACAGTCATTGCTGCAATTAAAGAAAACAGAACCGTCACGTTCCGGTTGCGTTTTGCCATGTCCATCCTTGTGTTGCGAAATCCAATCCGTTTAAGCCCCACAATCACTCCTTGATCATGAGTGGGGGCGATTATACTGTTTATTTCGGTAGTTCGCATCAGATTTATATAAATATTTTCATTTTTTTTTATGGGCTTGTTTCGGTTTCTAAATAAAGTCTACAAATTCATCGTCATTTAGACCGCCCCAATCCTGCAGAAGTTTGGATTTGACCTCGCATTTTTTAATCCGTTTGGTACACTAATAACGATTATAACGGTGACGGCACGGATTTGCCGCCGATAATAACAGTCGGCCAAAGGGCCCTGAAAGTTAATCGACTGGCCCTGTCGATAAATGATAGTAAATGCCCTAACATACAGGAGTTTTTATGCCGGAGTCAGACGTCATTTGTCAAATCGCACAACAGACATTAGTCGCCCCGGACAGCCGGGGAAGTTGCGATAACTGGTTATGGGACCGCACACAACGTATTGTACGAAATGTCGAGTGCATCTGTCGGCTTCCGGAACTGGCCGAGCAGGCGATTGCCCTTGAACGGTCCTGCCTGGTCACGGCGGCCTATTTTTGCAGTTGCGGTCTGCGGAACTCTGCCGCGGATAAGAATACCGCCGATATCAACGATGCCGATGTGTGCCATCTATCCGCGAAAATCGCCTCCGAAAAACTGACCGGCATCCTGACCGAAACACAAATTAACAAAGCTAACAGGATCATCATAGAATCCAGCAACCGGTTCACCGATATGACTGAAGCGATGATTCTCTCGGATGGACGCAATCTGGAGGACATGGGGGCGGTCGGTCTGCTGGGCGAACTGCAGCATCACATTGCCAACGGCAAAAGCATCTCTGATATCCTGGAAAACTGGAAATGCAAAATCGAATATGGCTACTGGCAGGCCCGTCTGAAAGAAAGTTTCCGGTATGACAGCGTTCGCCGGATGGCCGCCCGGCGGTTTGATGTTATGGAACACTTTATGGCCCAGCTCGCGGCGGAAAATACCCCCTGTGATTTCGAAAAACAACTGCTGAACACATCGGAGAAAAAATAAATCCCGACTTTTTAATGACAGGAAACATTATGGAACACAGACCCATCACAGCGATTTTCCCCGGCTCGTTCGACCCGATTACCAACGGCCACCTGGACGTGATTCGTCGGGGCAATAAGCTGTTTGACTGTCTTATTATCGCGGTTGGCCAGAATCCGGGCAAGACGGAGTTTTTTACCAAGCCCCAGCGGGTCGAAATGATCCGGGAACTGGTTGAGGATATGCCGCGGGTAACGGTTGAAAGCTACGACTGCCTGACAGTGGAGTTCGCCAAACAGCAAAAGGCCCAGGTCATGCTGCGCGGGATGCGGAACCTGGCGGACGTCGAATACGAATTCCAGCTCGCAATGACCAACCGAACCGTCGCGGGCATCGAAACCGTCTTCGTCATGACCAGCGAAGAGTACGGCTATGTCAATTCCACCATGGTCCGCCAGCTGGCCCTGCTCGGCGGCGACGTCTCCAAACTCATCCCCGAATCGGTTTATGGACGCCTGCGGGAAAACATTAAAAAGAACGGCTCAATAATCACTCCGGACGTCCCTGAATAGGTTCGATCCGGCGGATCAGGTAAGGTCTTGCCATGTACACATTATTCGTCGAGATGACTTTCAAAGCCGCCCACCAGCTCTCGTTCACGGACGGGACCTCCGAGCCCCTGCACGAGCATGACTGGAAGGTATGTGCGGCGGTGTCGTGCGAGCAGTTGGACGATAACGAGCTCGTGATCGACTTTGAAGAGCTTAAAACCCTGCTCAGCGGTATTCTTCAGGATCTTCGCGGTCAGCGGCTCGAATCGCTGGGCGTGTTCGAACATCGCAATGTCTCCGCCGAAACGCTGGCCCGCACGCTGTACGGGCAGTTGGCCCCCCAATTGCCCCGCACCGTCCGGCTCGAATCGATCGAGGTCACTGAGGCCCCCGGCTGCCGGGCACGTTACAGCCCATAATCGCAAGGGGAGCTCTGATAATTGCTTTTGAGCAGCAAGTAGAAGATTTTTGCATTCCGGCAAGGAAGACAAATCAGCTTTAGTTGAAGCTAAAGCGGCTTTTGTCTGACGCCGACCGGAATCAAAAAGATTCGCTTGTCCGCCAAAATGAATTTTTAGAGGTTCCCGTCAATCCTTACTCCAGTTGCCCCCATTTTAAGACGATATTGAAATAGAACGCCATCCGTGGTATAATACACGTGTTACCTTTATTAAAGGACCTCAAACTGACCGAAAATCGACCCTTTTTGGGTGTAATATTTTGTATAATAATATAAAAAGTTAGCATTAACCACGAACTACGAACTAAAAACTACGAACTCTCAAAACTGACCGATCGGTCAGTTTGAGTAATTAAGGATATAAGATGCTTTGTGAGGCCTGTAAAGAACGATCCGCAACCATTCATTTGACCGAGGTCAACAACGGTCAGCGATGCGAAACACACCTGTGCTCCCAGTGCGCCCAGCAGCAGGGACTGTCGATCAAATCCCAGATCCCGCTCAATGAACTGCTGAACACGCTGCTGAGCTCCCAGCCGAAAGAATCCTCCGGCAAAAGTAAATCGACGATCACCGCCGGTTCCGAGCACGCGTGCCCGGCCTGCGGAATGACCCTTCAGCGGTTTGCCAAGGACCCCCTGCTGGGATGTGCCCATGATTATACGGAATTTCAGCCGGAGCTGATGCCGCTGATCGAGCGAAGCCAGAACGGCAAAAGCCACCACTGCGGCAAAGTGCCCTCCCGCACAAATCAACAGGACCGCAATGAGATCGAATTGGCCAAACTCCGCCGGCAACTGGACCAGGCGGTCAAGAATGAAGATTATGAAACCGCGGCCAGGCTGCGGGATAAAATTCAGGCAATAAAATGAGACCGGCAGATTTATGCAATTACCCCAGTTCATGGTTCGGCGGCGGCTCGGACATCGTCTCCGAGGTCGTCATCTCCTCCCGCATCCGGCTGGCCCGCAACATCGCCGGCTATGAATTCCTGCCCTGCCTGTCGCCGGACCGCCAGCAGCAGCTTCAGGACAAACTCAAAGATATCCTGATGTCGATCGACTTAGGCGGCAAGATCTGGTTTGTCGATATCGACCATGCCTCGGACGTTGAGCGCTCCCTGCTGACCGAACGCCACCTCATCAGCCGCCGCCATGCCACCGGCAAAGGCCCCCGCAGCGTGGTGCTGGCCGAGGATGAATCGTTCACGGCCATGATCAACGAAGAGGATCACCTGCGAATGCAGATTTATGCGGCGGGCCTGCAGCTTCACGCCTGCTGGAAACGGATCAACCAGATCGACGACAGTATCGAACAAAGAATCGACTATGCCTTTGACAGCCGGTTCGGCTACCTGACCGCCTGCCCGACCAATTTGGGCACCGGCATTCGTGTCTCGGTCATGCTGCATCTGCCGGCGCTGAAAATGACCGGCCAGATCGAAAAGTTTGTCAACGCCGCCCGTGACTGCGACTTGGCGGTGCGCGGCCTGTTCGGCGAAGGAACCGACGCCGTCGGCGACTTTTATCAGCTCTCCAACCAGGTCACGCTCGGCGTCAGCGAAGAGCAGGTCATCGAAGACTTCTCGGCCGTGATCGTCCCCAAGATCATCGCCTACGAAATGGAGTCGCGAAAAGCCCTGCTCGACAAAAAACCGCACGCACTGGACGACAAGATCCAGCGGGCACTGGGCGTGCTCAAAAACGCCTGCCTCATCAGCTCACAGGAGGCCCTGTTCCTGCTGAGCAATGTTCGGCTGGGGGTCAATCTCGGCCGGGTCACCGATATCAACATCACCACCATCAACGAGCTGTTCATGCTAACCCAGCCGGCACACCTGCAATTGCGCGCCGGCAAGATCCTCGACCCCGACCAGCGAGACACCCTCCGCGCCGAGATCATCCGCACCAAACTCAGCCAGAATTAGTGCCCCAAGGACTCTGCAAAATCTCCAATTGCACTAAAGCGACTGGAAGTTTACGACGGCAACAGCCCAAAGCACA
>JBDLJN010000002.1:0-42678 GCA_039714335.1 Planctomycetota bacterium | reverse complement strand
TGGTTTTGATATTACCACCCGCACCGATCATGAGCCGGATACGGGTAATGTGAATATGGGTTATCATTACCGGTCCGATCCAAACAGTGTCTTGACCTATGTTCTTGAGACGCAGGTTTTTGTCTCAGACCTGTACCCCCGAGGGACGCTGTCAGTAACGACCGAGCCGAACAATCTGATCCAAATAATTGATCCGCAGACCAGCCATACCCTGTACAAATTTAAGCAGGGGACGGAGGTTGAGTTGAAAGCGAATCCTGACCCGTCTTTCCGTGTAAAACGCTGGGTTGGAACGGATGACGATTTGTATCATTATGACGAAACCAATACCATTGCGATGACCGGTACAAGCAAAGTCCAGGTCGAGTTTGAACTGGCGGTTCCGAAACATTTGTTTGTACCTTCAGAGTATACAACGATTGAGGAAGCGGTCAATGCCGCCCGATCAGGCGATACCATTATTCTGGCTCCGCGACCGGGCGACCCTTACATGTTCGAAGCGACTGATGGAATCGACTTTGGAGGCAGGCAGCTTGTTTTGACAAGCGTTTATCCGGATGATCCCGTTACGGTTGCAAATACGGTTATCGATTGCCAGGGAACACGCGGCGAACCGCGTCGTGCATTCCATTTCCATAATGGTGAGGACCCGAACAGCATTATTCAAGGCATTACGATTCAGAATGGATATTATATCGGCGATAAGGGACTGGATGGCGCGATCCCCGACGAGCCGTTCCCGCCGGGTCAAAACCCGGAGGCGCCTAATCGAGCGAATTCAGGCGAAGATGCTTTCGGTTCCGCCTACGGTGGTGCCATTCTGTGTGAGGACGGAAGTTCTCCATCGATCCGCAATTGTGTATTCAGGAATTGTACCGTTGTTGGCGCTATTGGCGGGGATGGTGCCAATGGTTTTAGTGGCAGCAACGGCGATGACGGCCAAAGCGGCGGCCATGGCGGCAGCGCGATCGGGAATGGTGCCGGCGGCGCGATCGCAATACGCTCGGACAGTCATCCGATCGTTGATACTTGTACCTTTGAGAATAACACCGCAATAGGTGCTTTCGGTGGTGACGGTGGTGACGGCGGTAATGGTGGCGGCAACGGAAAAGGCACTTGGGGCGGCGACGGTGGTGACGCTGAATCTGACGGACGCGGCGGCGCAATCTTTGTTGCGACCGGATGTCAGCCCGTTATTACAGAATGTGTTTTCCGAACCAATTCACTGGAACCCGGTTCGCCCGGAGAAGGCGGCTTGCAGGGTGCGGGCAGTAACTATCCTGAACCGTGGCACTTTTTCGGGGACGGCTCCGACGGTTATTGGACCATGGGCGAACATATATCCGGCGGTGCGATTTATATTGAAAAAGATAATGATCTGACGCTGGATCAGTGTGTTTTCGCGGACAATTCCGCAAAAGCGATTATAGGGGTATTAGAAACTGAATATTACCTTACCGGTGGTGCAGTCTATACTGAACCGAACAACACCCTGGAGGTTAACGACTGTTTCTTTGGTAACAATCTCGGGTGTGCATTGTTTGTCGGTGATGGAGCGGATGTGGTCGTCAATGATTCGGAATTCATTGACAACAGCAACCATATCAGACAGCCATCTTCGATGGATATCCCCCTTGAATCTTATATTGAGATATATGAAACACTGTTCCCCGAATTATTTGAGACAAATGCCGGGGCCGTCTATGTCGGGGCTGATGGCTCAAGAGTTGAGTTCAACGACACGGTCTTCAGAGGCAATATGACGATTGAGAACGGCGGGGCAGTGAACGCCAAAAGTGATACGGTCTTAAAAAACTGTACTTTTAGTGAAAATACAGCACAAGGAAACGGCGGTGCTATTGACGCCTACTTCCATATTCCGGATCCAAATGTCAAGACGCTCATGCTGACTCTGGATGGCTGTGAGTTCGCAAATAATGTAGGCGGACTGTTCGGCGGCGGTATCCACTGTAAACATGTCATTGCGAATGTTGCCGACTCTTGCTTTATTAATAATACAGCCCAAACCGGTGGCGGCGCTTACTTTAGCAGATGCGATTTGACCCTGACCGATAGCCGTATCTGTTCCAATACGGCAACCGGTTTGATCTACAATCATCATTCAGTTGTTAATGAAGGTTTTGGCGGCGGCTTGGCCTGCATGAGCACAACCGTTTCGATTGTTGGCTGCCAGATAACAGATAACAAAACCACAGGCGGCCAGTCTGAAGGCGGCGGGGTGTATCTGACGGGAACAGCAGGTCTTACAACGCATGAATTTCTGAACTGTCTGATCGCCGGGAATGAATCAGGGAGACGAGGCGGTGGTTTTTATTGCGGAGGGTATGATACTGTCCCTGTGATTGAGAACTGCACCTTTGCTTCCAACAGCACGGCCGGACTTGGCGGCGGCATCTATTGTATGTGGTCATCATATCCAACGGTCAGGAACTCCATTTTCTTTGATTGTAATCAGTATGCTGTTTATGAAGAGGAGATCGGCGGCAGTGCCGATACCAGCCACACCCTGTTCTTTGGTAACTCAGAAGGGGATTACTTTGATGCCGAAACCGGAACCAGTTATACCGGTGCGGCTCAAATTAATTCCATCTCCGGCAACTTTAATAACATCGATACGGATCCGGTCTTTTTGCCGGGACCGCTTGGCGACTATTATCTCAATCAGGTCTCCAGCGGGGCGGTTGACAGCGGCAGTGCTTCTGCAGCCAGTCTTGGCTACGATGTCTTAACCACCGATTCGGCGGGTGCACTGGATACCGGCATTGTGGATATGGGTTTCCACTATCCGGATCCGGCTACACTGGATCAGCATTTATTGACAGTTACGGTGGTTGACGACCACGGCACCTATCAGATCGAACCGTTATTGCAGCTTTATTATGAGGGAATGCTGGTGAAAGTGACAGCGTTTCCAGATGATGGATATCGACTGTATAGCTGGTCGGGCGGAACGATTGATGACAACTCTGAAGAGGCGGTCAACTATGTCTTGCTTGATTCTGATAAACAGATTGAGATTCGTTTTGACCAGCCGAGAACGCTGATGGTAGGACTCTTGCAAGAATATCCGTCGATCCAGGCAGCCATTGGAGACGCCGAGGACGGCGACATTGTGATGATCGAACCGGGCAATTATATTCCAACAAGCTACGGCACGATTGACTTTCTTGACAGGGATATCACATTGACCTCTATGAATCCGGATGACCCGGCGGTTGTCGCGGCAACCGTAATGGACGGATACAATTTTTACCTTGTTGATGCAGGATCTGAGTCGATCATCCAAGGTATTACATTTACTCATATGTATATGTATTTGCGTAACAGCAGTCCGGTTATTCGCAATTGTGTTTATCAGGATTGTAATTTCTCGGGTGGTAACGGTGCCTCTCCTCCTAGCAGCGATGGCGCCAATGGCGGAAGTATCAAGGGCGGTGCGATGGAGATGTATGAAAGCTCGCCGAAGATCATCAATTGCTCCTTTGACAACTGCTCAGGAAGCGGCGGAGATGGGGGTGAAGGCGACAACGGCAACATTACACATCCGGAGGGATATGACGGTGGTTGGGCAGGCCGTGCTTATGGGGGGGCAGTCTATGCCTCTTTCGGCAGCCATCCGGAGTTTATTGATTGTACGTTCAGTAATAACTCTGTACAGGGCGGTATCGGTGGTGATGGCGGCGACGGTCTTCCTCTTGTCCATGGCGGTCGAGGCGGCAACTGGCTATTCGCTGATTATATTGAAGACAACCCTCCTAACTGGGTTTGGTGGGATGGCTGGGAATACGGCGACAAGGATAGTTTCAGCTTTATCTGGTTTGACGAATATGATTGGGATCTGTGGCAGAAATGGTTCGGCTTGGATGAATACATCAATTGGGATGATTTCCTGCAGAACTATGAGGTCGACCTGTATGACAATTATGAAGACCACTGGCGTTACGGCGGTTATGGTGGGGCGGCCTACTGTGAATACGATTCCAGTATCAAATTCCGTAACTGTATCTTCACGGACAATTTTGCTGCTAGTGGTGTCAGCGGTGTCGGCGGCAGTATAGGTCTGGTACCCACTCGTCGCTTCAATCTGCCAACGGCAGGCGGTGCGGTATATGCGGCTTTTGACAGCCGGCTTGAATTTAATGATTGTGTGATTACAGGTAATACAGCTAGCTACGAGGTTACAGGTGACGAACCTGCTGACGATTCCTTCTTCAGTTATGGCGGCGGTGTCGCGGCTGACTACGATTGTGAAGTTATTCTCAAGAACACGCGGATCGGTGAAAACGCCGCGGCACTCGGTGGCGGTATATGTGTGGACAAAAGTGAGATCCAGGTGACGGATTGTAATATTATTGAAAATATTGCATATCACGGCGGCGGTCTCTATACGACTCCGGATACAGCCGGAGCGGTTTCACAGACTGCCTTTAATACAAACCGGGCAATCCTGACGACGATGGGATTTGATGGTGACGTCCTTGTTCCAGGCGTCCAATTGGGCGGTCAGGGCGGTGGTTATTTCTGTTATGCCTCATCGCTGGTGGATGTTTTTGATTGCGAGTTCCGAAATAATGGCGCTCTTCTTTCCGGCGGTGGTATCTATTATGGCGGTAGCGATCAGGAAAATCTGGAGCAGCCGACCCTGTTCAACTGTTTGCTGACGGGCAACCATGCCGGTCGAGACGGCGGCGGAGTTTCCGTGAATTGGCATATGGACATGACGATTTCAAACTGCACGATCAGTCATAATGCTGTCACCGGCGCTTTTGGTGAAACATTAGGATTTGGCGGGGGATTGTATGCTTCTTACAGCAGTTATGTGACTGTGATTGATTCGATCATCTGGGATAACATCGGCATAAACGGTTCTCAGATCGCTGTCGGAAGCGGGGATCAATATGCCCCGTATCCCTCAACGGTCGATATTTCTTACAGTGATGTCGGGCCGATCACAGATCCGAATGGCGTAATTGAGATTCCATTCGATCCAACGGACCCGATGGTTGCCGAACCCTCAGAGAACACACCGCCTGAGCAGGTGGTTGAACCGGAAGAGATTGCTGAGGAAATTGCGGCCAATGGAACGGCTAAGGTGATTGTGACCCTGGTTGAGCCGGACGGGATAAGAGATTCTGTTAATTGGGACTCTCCATCCGAGATGTTGAGCTGGCAGGCGCAGGTTGATCTGCTTCAGGATGCAGTCTTGAATGCCCTGAGCGCAGGTGAGTGGACACTGCGACAGCGTTATCAGAACTTTGCGGGATTTTCGGGTGAAGTGACGCAGGCGGGTTTTGATGAGCTTGTAGCACATCCGAATGTTAAGTACATCGAACCGGTTCGTCCCATCCATCGAATGATGGCGCAAGGTATTACCTTGGCGAATGCGACATCCGCTCGCCAGTTCTATGATGGCACCGGCATCGCCGTCGCGATTGTCGATGATGCCGTGGATTATACACATCCGGCATTGGGCGGCGGCGGCTTCCCGAATGATAAAGTTATTGGCGGTTATGATTTTGGTGCGAATGACGCGGACCCGGCTCCGATTCCCGGTTCAGCGGATGCGCTTGCTCACGGTACATCCGTGTCTGGTATCGCGGCGGGAAGTGCAGATGAAGCCGTTCAGATGGAAGATTACATCGGCGGTGTCGCGCCAAATGCGAAAATCTATGCCCTCAAGATTGCTGATGACGAAGGCGGGCTTTCAATTGATGCCGCTCTTGCGGCGTGGGACTGGTGCTTGACACACCGCTTAGATGATCCGGCCAATCCTTTGCTGGTCATTAACAATAGTTGGGGCACCAACGCAGTAACCGATGACCCGCAACTGGCGGATACCCTGTTCCCGTCGTTGACAATTGTGGCTGATAATCTTGTTTCGGCAGGGGTGGCCATTTTAGCGGCCTCCGGAAACGGTGGTGCGGCCGGGCAAGGTATTTCACATCCGGCTGCGATGAGTAAAGTGATCTCCGTGGGTGCTGTATATGATGCGTCCGATGTTGTAACGGAGTATTCGAATACCTCATCGATCTTGGACATTCTGGCGCCGGCCGATCCGCTCTATACGACGGATATTGTCGGTGAAGACGGGTATAATGAACTGGGCGATTACTTCCCTGAATTTAACGGGACCTCAGCGGCAACGCCGTTCGCGGTGGGGTGTATTGCTTCGATTCAATCTGCTGCGAAACAGCAGTTGGATCGGTACTTGGCACCGGTTGAGATCAAGACTCTCCTGATCGATACGGGTGATCCGGTCACTGATACAAAGGTGGAGATCACGAAGCCGCGAGTGAATCTTGGAATGGCGATCGCATCGATCGGATTTGGACTTCCGATTCATGTTGAAGATGGATGTATGTTGAGTGGTTGGGATCCGGTAAACTTCGAGTGGGACCCGGCTTACCATATGCTGGTTGACGATCCGAATTTTGTGGGTGACTATTTCCTCAGCCAAATAAGCGGCGGCCAGACCTCTGACAGCAACTGTGTTGATGCGGGCAGCGACAGCGCCTTCAATATCGGGCTTTGGACTTACACGACCAGTATCGGGATGGTTCCGGATGGCGGACAGGTGGACCTTGGTTATCACCATCGGATCGGTGCCGACGGACTTGAATGTAAACGTCTCGATCATATTTATGACGGCCGGATTGATCTTGCCGACTATGCGCGTCTTGGCTTGTACTGGATGGATTCTTGTGTAAGTCCGGACTGGTGTGATGGTGTCGATATAAATACGGACGGGATTGTAGGGATTTTCGATTTCGGGCTCTTTATGGATTGTTGGCTTCACGAAGACCTGGAACCGCCTTCTCCGAATCCTGCAGAGTGGGCAAGGGGCGGGGCTCCCATGTCAGATACAGGGATCGGGACGATCCGCATGAGAGCTAAGCTGCCTGATGATAATTGGGCCAGAACCGACAAGATCGGCCAGCCGGACGAGTGGAAATATGAGTACCAGTTCGAACGTGTCTATGATGGCCAGACGACGATTACCGATTGGGGTTCAAGTGAAGAATATGTCGATTCCGGTTTAACGGTGGATGACATCTATACCTATCGTGTTCGGATACGAGACCTGTCAGTGAATCTGAATGAAACTGATTGGTCCATCCCTGTTGCGGTTATTGCCGGGCTCGAAACCAACCCACCGGAACCGAATCCGAGTTTGTGGGCGACACTTGAACATGATGGTGTGAATGGATTGCCGCGTCCTTATGGCGTGGATACAATTATCATGCAGGCCTATGCGGCGACCGATCCGGAAGGCAACGGTGTCGAGTACTATTTCGAATGTGTGGACGGTTTCGGTTCTGACAGCGGTTGGCAGGTCAGCCCGTTCTATCAGGATAATTCATTGCCGGGTTTAGGTTCTACGGCGACATATACTGTGAAAACGCGTGATACATCCTTGAATCAAAACGAAGGCCTGCCATCCGTGCCTGCCTCGGCAACGACTGAAGATATTGATAGTACACCGCCGGATCCGAATCCCGCGCAGCATGAGGCGGGGTATCCGTTTGCGTGGGAAGATCCGCTCGGCAGCAACATATATTACCATTTCGTTCGTGCTGTAGAAGCAACGGATGATAGCGGCGTCGAGTACAGATTTGTCTGTAACTACAGTGATTACAGTAGCGGCGGCAATGAAGACGAGGATCCAATCACTGGTGAGCGTGGTGAGGTATGGCGTAATGTTGATAATGTTGGTGCCGCCGTTCCAGGTACATTTTCTGAATTCTGGCCGAATCCCGGCGGTGCCAATACGTACCAGGAACCGCAGGAATATCGAGTGAAGACTGTCGGAAAACATGGGGAAGGTGATGCGGAACCATTTACGTGGTATATTATCACTCGTGACCGTGTTGAGCCGATTCCGAACACCGGTGATCCCTCGACAGAGGAGTATATCGTTAACCCATAGTGCTGTTTGCACAAAAGCAGACAGTTGACTTAGTTTTTCAAGCGGGTCGCGGATCGAAAGATTTGCGGCCCGCTTTCTTTTCAACTCCCGGAATATACCAGCAATTCCTCTCTGAAATATCTACTAAAAAAAGACTTGACAGTCCCAAGAAAATCTTTAAAAGTGTACGTTTTTACAAGGGGCGAAAAAAGTTGAGAACGCTCCTTGAGAGGGGATAAATCATGTTAATCAGTAGATAAATGGAGTTTTACCAAACGAACCCATTTTGGTAAGCAGTTTTTCTGAATAACATGAGTCTCGAAGTTACGAATAACAAACTCTTTTCGATTTTGGAGGCTACAATGATCGAAGTGCAGAATCTGAGGCGGTGTTTTGGGCCGGTGGTGGCGGTGGATGACATCTCGTTTACCGCAGAAAAAGGCGACGTGCTGGGTTTTCTCGGGCCTAACGGGGCCGGTAAAAGCACGGCGATGAAAATGCTGGCCTGCTTTTTGGCGCCTGACAGCGGGACGGCGAAGGTCTGCGGTCATGATATTATCGCTGATCCGGTTGCGGTTCGGCGCTGCTTAGGGTATCTGGCGGAAAATGCCCCGGCCTATAACGAGATGACGGTGGCGGGCTTTCTGGGCTTTGTATGCGACGCCCGTCAGATGACCGGCAAGGATCGCAAGCAGGCGCTGGACCGCATCGTGTCGTCGTGTTCGATCGAGTCGGTCTATCACCAGACGATCGAGACGCTGTCCAAGGGGTATCGCAGGCGTGTGGGCCTGGCGCAGGCGCTGGTCCACGACCCGCAGGTTCTGATCCTTGATGAGCCGACGGACGGACTGGACCCGAATCAGAAGCACGAGGTGCGGCAGCTGATCAACCAGATGGCACAGGATAAGTGTATCGTCATCTCGACACATATCCTCGAAGAGGTCGAGCAGGTTTGCAACCGTACGATTATTATCGCACGGGGAAAAACACTGGTGGATTCAACACCGGCCCAACTGACCGAAGAACACGGCTGCAGTTTGAATGAGGTTTTTCGTAGAATTACAACCACGAAAAAGACCGCGTAAATATCTGTCAATCAAGTCATGGAGAAGTAATTATGTCTGGTTTTTTAGCTGTATTAAAACGAGAGTTAAAGGGGTATTTCGCGACGCCGGTGGCGTATGTGTTTTTGGTGATCTTTTTGTTCGCCGCGGGACTGTGGCCCTTTATTCAGAAATTTTTTGAGTTCCGACAGGCGGATCTAAGGTTGTTCTTCTCGAATTTGCCGGTGTTGTTTATGGTGTTTATTCCCGCTGTGTCGATGCGGCTATGGGCTGAAGAGCGAAAAAACGGCTCAATTGAATTGCTGCTGACGCTGCCGATCACGGTGCCGCAGGCCGTGTTGGGTAAGTTCTTTTCGGCGTGGGCATTTTTGGGCATTGCGCTGATCTTAACGATTCCGATGCCATGGGTTGTTGTGCACCTGGGCGATCCTGATATGGGACAGATTGTTACCGGCTACATCGGCGCCTTTTTGATGGCGGGGGGATTCCTGGCGATCGGTATGTTCTTTTCGGCTCTGACCAAGAACCAGGTCATCAGTTTCACCCTCTCTTTTGTGGCGTGTGCGGTTCTGGTGTTTGCGGACAATCCGACGACATTGGACTATCTGTCTTCGGCCCTGTCGCCGGCGGTTGCGTCCGTGGCGGAGAATCTGAGTTTTCAAATGCATTTCGAATCCATTATACGAGGGGTGGTTGAGTTTAAGGATATCGCGTACTTTGTTATTATAATCGCGGCATGGATTTATGCCTGTACGCTGATTCTGGAAGAAAGGAAGGCAAACTAAATGAACAGAACGACCCGTGCGATTTTGGGAGTATTTTTTATCGCGGTTATTGGCGTTTCTGCGATCTACCTTAGTCAGAATCTGGGCAAGCAGCTTCGACTGGATATGACTGAGCGAAAGCTTTACACACTTTCGGATGGAACGAAGGAAATTTTGGCCGATCTCAAACAGCCGATCACGCTGAAGCTGTTTTATACGAAAACCGCTGCGATGAAGGCGACCGATCAGATTCGTTATTACAACAACTACTATACCTATGTCAGGGCTTTGCTTGAGGAATACCAGGCCCAGGCCGGGGGGAATGTTATTTTAGAGGTGATCGATCCCCGTCCTTATAGTGACGAGGAACTGGCGGCGATCCGTTACGGGTTGCGGCGGTTCAATATCACAGAGGATGAAAGCTTCTTTTTCGGGATGGTTCTGCAGACGCAGTTTGGTGTCACCAAGACGATCGGGTTTTTCTCGCCGGACCGGCAGGAGTCCGTGGAATACGACATCAGCTATATGATCGATACCGCGGTTACGCGTCAAAAGACGCGGTTGGGGATATTGAGTTTGCTGTCGGTGATGGGCGATTCGGAGTATATGCTGCGAATGATGCAGATGCAGGGCCAGCAGGGCAAACGCAAGTGGGGAATTGTTGCTCATTTGGAAAAACAGTTTGAAGTTTCCCAGATTCCCGCCGATACGGACCAGATTTCCGATATCGATCTGCTGATGGTGGTTCATCCCAAAGAACTGCCGCAGCAAACCCTGTTCGCGATCGACCAGTTTGTTCTCAAGGGCGGCAGGGCGATTGTCTGCGTGGATCCGCACTGTATCTCTGATCCGCCGGATCGACAGCAGCAGTTCAGCGGTGTTCAGCATAATGCCAGCTCGAATGTGCCCGAACTGCTGAAAGCATGGGGTCTGGAGATGCCGGCGATGACCTTTGCCGGCGACCGTTCTCTGGCGGTTACAGGAGCGCCCAATCCCAATCGCCGCCCTGAAAAGATACTCAGTATTATGAAGTTAGATGCGGCGAATGACTGCTTTAATGCCGAAAATCCGATCACGGCAAGCCTGGGTGAGATGTCAACGGTCTTTGCCGGTGTATTAAAAACGCTGGAGCCGGATGCAGATTCGCCGGAACTGAAACATATGCCGTTGTTGATGACTTCTGATAAGGGCAATAGCTGGAAGATCGAAGGCCCTGATGAGCTAATGAGTCCTAACTACGGTGCTTTTTTGAGACGGTTTCGGGATGGGACTGAACCGGTGGTGATGGCGTACCGGGTTACCGGTCATTTCAAAAGCGCTTTTCCGGAAGGGATCCAGGTTGCCGATGATGCAGCAACCGAAGAATCCGATGAAAATGCGGACATGGACGAACCCAAGACCAAAACGGTTACCGGTTTGACAGAGGCCACCGAGTCCGGCGCTGTGGTTGTGATGGCCGATGTGGATTTTATAGGTGACATGGTGGCCTACCAGAGAACTTTTTTGGGTTTGCAGCCGGTGGGCGATAACAGTACTTTTGTGCTGAACGTTCTGGGAAATCTGTCCGGTTCGGATCGGCTGATCTCCATTCGTTCGCGCGGAAGCTACGAACGACCGTTTACCGTTGTAACGGATATTGAGACACAGGCCGAAGAAGAGACCCTTGAAGAAACGCGGGCCATTGAGGTGAAGGTTAAGGGATTTGAGCAGCAGTTGAACGAGAAACTTCGCTCGCTGGAAGGTGAGAATAAGGGCGAACTGATCAATCAAACCATTCTTGAAGAAAAGGAAAAAATCGAGCTGGAACTGCGAAAGGCGGAAAAAGAATTCCGGGATATCAAGATGCAGGGGCGTCAGCGAGTAGAGAAAGTCAAAGAGTGGGTGCGTTTCGTCTGTACGATACCGGGGCCGATCTGTGTGCTGCTGATCGCGGTGGGGTTGGGGGTTTACCGCAGTGTGAAACGAAGACGATATATCAGTCATGCCAGTGATTCTTAATCACAGTGACTACTGAATGAATACAGGAGAGATTCAATGAGTGACAGAAAACTTGCAGTCTTAGGGGTCATTGCGGTGCTGATGGCCGGTTGGGCGGTTCTTCAAAATCGTATCAGTCAAAATGTCAATACGGTCGATTTCAGCAGCTCGCCGCTGATCACGGGGCTTCAGATTGAAGCGGTCGCGGGCATTACCGTTACGAGCGACAAGGGACAAAAAACGACGACGCTGAATCGGACAGGCGGCGGTTTTGTCGTGGCTAATAAGGACAACTATCCGGTGGATGTTTCCAGGATCAATAATTTAATCAACAGCTGCCTGGATATTCGAATCCATGAAAAGGTAACCGACAATCCGGATAATCATGCAGATCTGGGTGTTACGGATGAAACAGCTCAAAGCCGCGTTTCTTTTTTGGATAAAGAGGGCGCTGAAATTGTAGGGATGCTTGTTTCGAAAAGCGGCGAAAAAGGCGGCGCATTTGTGCGATTGGTGAGCGGCAATGATGTTTATTCCATACAAAGCCCGCCCAGAATTCCAACGGGAGCGATCGATTATGTGGATCCTGAATTACTTCGGATCGAGCAGAACAAAATGCAGAGTGTAGCAGTTCAGACGAGCGGCGACAGCTATGTTCTGGCCGCATCCGAAGACAAAGCATCGGTTGAGCTGCAGGATATGCCCGCCGGAAAGCAGTATAAGGGGACCGACTATAAGTCCGTTTTCGGTGCGCTCAATTCGTTGCAGTTTGACAATGTTGTCAGTGAGGGCAACGCTCCGGAAGCATTGAAATTTGATTCATCCTATACCTGTACGCTGGAGGACAAGACCGTTTATCGACTGCAGCTGGCTCAAAAAGATGAAAAGACTTATGCGAAGGTGTCAGCGGACTATCTGGACAAAACGCCGGTGAAAAAAACTGTCGGAGAGGTTGAGTCTGAAGAAGAGTTGAAGGCCAAAGAGGCGAAACTGCTGGCCACTGATGCTGTCAAGGCCTTTAATCAGAAGCATCAGGGGTGGGTCTATGAGATTCCCTCTTATAAAGCGGGTGAACTGACCAAGCCGTTATCGGAGCTGCTTGAGGATGTTCCGGAACCTGAACCCCAGCCGACGGCCGACCCGGATGCGGCCGGATAGCTGATATCCTGCCTGCTATTGTCTAAGGTATGTTAATCGTTCGGGAAGTGTGATATTATTGCCGAAGTTGTCTTCTCCGTACCCGTTTTCTGCGAGGAGTCTAATGTCTTCCAGAACACGTTTGTCTCCCGTGAAAACAGCTTGAATATCCGTTGCGATATCGATTTTTCCGGTGACCAGTAATTTGGCGATTTCATCAGCGACCTGTTCCATCAGTTTGGCATTGGGCTGGTGCTGTATCTCTTCGATTTTGAGCGGCTGCTCGTAGATGATGATTTTTCCGGATTCGGCCAGTGTGACAATGACATCCCGTATGACCGTTTGAATGTTCCCAGAGGCGGGTTTGGACGAGATGACATCCAGGCAGACGATCTCTTGAGCAAGCGAACGGCGTTTGTGGGCGTTGATCTTCTCGTTTGCCCTGAACAGTTCCAGGGGCGATCCGGCATCATACGCATCTTCGCCCAGTTTCATTTTTACTTCACTGCCGTAATGCAGTACCAGCTTGGATATCAGCGTGGAGGGACGGACGTGAAATCCGCGGTATGGCGGGACAGGTACCTCAACGGTTCCGATTTCCGTATAACGTTTGAGCATTTCCCGGCAAAGCTTTTCAGCGCATGTGAGGAACTGTGTAACATAACTGATGGAGTAATCGATCAGCGTGTCCAACAATTTCTCCGGCTCGACAAGCCGCTTCCGCCCGGGTTTGGTCTGTTGAGCATCAGGGGTTTCGTGGAGTTCATAGCTGTGTCCGATCTCTTGTGCCGCGATGCTTTTTTGAACGGCAGGACTGGCGTGTCGCTCGTAATAGTGGGCAAAATCCCGCGCTGTGCGAAGCAGGTGCAGGACAACGCTGATATGGCCGCGCAGCACCGGGAGGTCGTTATCGAAAACTTCGGTCTCTGTTGTGGAGACATAGGTGTCATAGAGCGACTGAAGGTTATGGAATCGCAGCTCGAGCGAACGCACCTTTTCTTCGCTGATCAGGCCGCTTAATTCATGCAGAGAAGCATTTGGTTTTGGTTTTTTGTGGGGCAGGATCTTTCGGCTTTCTGCTGCGAGATTCAAAAAAGCGGTTGCCAGCAATGAAACAGTTTTTGAGACCGCTTCAATTTTTCGTCTGGCCAGATCATGCGGCAGGCGTCCATTCGGGAGTTTCTCGGCGAAAAAGGTCTCTGCCTCCGAGACCTCCGGAATTGTCAGATGCAGTTTTTCGGCTTCTTTAACAAGTTGCTTGGCGGTTTTGAGAAGGGTGGCTTCAGTGAAATTAAGTGCCCGCTCTGTCCCCGTTGAGAAATCCTGCTTTACCTCCAGAAGGCGATAGGCCGGGATCGAATGTTGAATATGTAATAGCTCATAGCTGACATTGGAGAACAGTTTGATCGCTGCGGTGAGGGACCGAAAACGCGCCCATCGGCAGTTGTTCCTTGCGCCATAGGAATCCAGCAGTTCTTCGATCTGGGTGGCCTGTGAAAGCAGTTCGCCAAGAAGCGGGCGAGTCAAAAAACATGTGTCACCGGAATTGGCCAGATAGCTGACAGCTTTGAAATACCGTCCCGTTCTGCCGGCGATCAAATCATTAAAATTATCATAGGATATTGTAATCGGGCCCATCGCTTTTCAGTTTCATCAGATGTCATTTTTTTTACAGAATCATAAATAATAAGTGATTTGGTGAAAAATGCAAGACACCACGTTGAAGTTTATTCAGATGTTAAGTTCGGCGACTAAAAAAGTATGGTCACTGGGTTTCTCCCAACCCCTTGGCTCCCGATCGATCCAGCAATCGGTACATTTGTCGGCCATTGCTTGAGTCATCATAATATAATCCAGGCGCCAGCCGATATTCCTTTTATAGCCATTCGGGACTCGATAATCCCAGAATGTGTAATGCTCCGGATCCGGATGCTTTTGCCTGAAAGTATCGATAAACCCCCATTCCATGACATCTGAGAGTGCTTTTTGGACTGGCTCGCAAAAACAGACATGGCCCCATAATTTTTCAGGGGAATGTACGTCGATATCTTCGCGGGCGACATTCAGATCACCGACCCAACAAATGGGCTCGTCTGGTGTGTGGTTTTGTTGGAGGTACTCCTTGAGCCAGCGGAACCAGTTTAGTTTATACTGGAAGTTTTCGGAATCCAGCGCCGTGCCCTGTGGGATATATGTGTTGACGAAAATAATATCGCCGATTCTGGCTTTGAGAAAGCGTGCCTGGTCCATTGCGTCCTGAGACAGTATTGAAACGACTTCCTGCGGTTTTTCTTTGCTCAGGATCGCTACGCCGTTATATTTTTTCTGCCCCCGGAACACGATTTCGTATCCTGTCTCAGCAAGGTCGGAAAGGGGGAAATCGACATCCTGAACTTTGGTTTCCTGTACAGCCAGAACATCCGGTTGATGAATGTTCAGCCATTGGGTCAGCACCTTCATTCGGCTTCGAATCGAATTTGCGTTAAATGTCGCGATTCTCATTTATTATTGTCCGGCTCTGATGGAGTAACGGATTTGCTCTGGCGCTGCGGGCCGTAGCTTTCGACCGAAGAAAGCAGGGCCAATAGAAAACTAAGAAGACTTTCAGCTCCCTGATTCAAATTGACGCGGTTCTCCTCCAGTCCATCGCTGCACCCTTTGGTTCGGAAATCATATAATGGAATCGAAAGGTCATTGTCCCCAAGAAACCAGTCGAAGGCCTTTTTTTGGATTTTAAGATAGTTCGGATTGTCTGTTGCTTTGTATGCCCCATAAAGCATCATTTCCGTGCTGGCGGCTTCAAGGGCCTGCTGGTCAAATTGGGCTTTTTGGCCGCCTTTCAGATACCAACCGTTACAGCCGACAAAACTGAAATGGTCATCAACGAGCGTTGTTTCCAGCAGAAAATCGCTCGTTTTTGTGGCAACTTCCAGATAGGTTTCATTTCCTGTAGCGATATAGCTCTCAAACAAGGCGTGAGGCAGGACCGCATTATCATAGCTTATGATGTTCTCAAACCAACTCCATTCTTCATCCGCAAAGCGTTCAAACAAATCAACCAGGTCATCTGCGGCGGTGTACAAATAGCGTTTGACATCGCTGGCGCCGGGAAACTGTTTAAGATAGCTTCGGATTCCAAATATTGCATAGGCCTTGCCGCGAGGAGACAGGTTTGGAATGTGCGGGGCGGAGCGGTCAAAAAAATCTTTAATAATGGGAACCCATTCCGGCAGGGGCGGTTGTTCGATAACGGAGCCAAAGGCCCACAGGGCACGGCCGAGTCCGTCGTGTGCCGGTTCGGGCTCGATCCATTTGCGATCGTAGCTCATGAAATTATGAAATGTCCCGTCTTGCCGCTGGGCGTGGCAGATAAACGAAAGATAGGTGTTAAACAGTTTCAGCGCCTCCGGGTCGGAATACTGCGCGTGGTATTTGACCATAGCAACAACGGCTCGTGTATTATCATCTGTACAGTACCCGTGATCGCGGTCTGGCATCATAAACTTAGCGTGCTGAATCAGCCCGGTGTCATCGGTCATATTGCGAAGGTGGTCCAGGGACGGTTCCGGCACATCCAGAAGCGAGACGCTGTCTGCTTTGTGTGCAAATGTCTTGGTCAGGGTTTTTCCGCCGAACTTTGTTTTGGAAAAAAGATCCCAGTATTGCCCACCGACCTTTGGCCAGGTCCGTGTTCGGCTATAGTCGTAAGCCCGGCGTCTTAACGTATTTAGGAGTGACTCGTTCGAAAGGATCTCAATGATTGCATCCGAGAGGGCTTTTGAGTTATTAAAGGGGATGATTTTTCCCCGTCCGTCGTCCAGCAATTCTTCGGCAGCCCAGTAGGGTGTGGAAACAACCGCTTTACCTGATCCAACTGCGAATGCGAGTGTTCCGCTGGTCAACTGTTCTTTGTGCTGGTAGGGGGTTACATAAATGTCAGCGGCACAAAGAAAATGATGCAGTTGCTCGTCGCTGACAAACTGGTTATAAAACATCACATTGTCGTGAACGCCGAGTTCTTCTGCAATTCGCTGCAACTCAAAACGATACTCTTCGCCATCATGCCGGAGGACATCGGGGTGTGTTGCGCCGAGAATAATGTAAAGAATGTTCGGTTCAGCTTCGACAATCGCCGGCAATGCTTTTAACATATGCTCAATATTTTTATTCCGGCTCAACAGGCCGAAGGTCAAAATGGTTTTGCGGCCTTCAATACCGAATTTGTGTTTATAATAACTGCTGTCAACGAATGCCAGATCCGGGATGCCGTGCGGGATCAGGTGGATCTTCTTGGGATCGATCCCGTAAATGTCACGGAGCATGGAAACGCCGCGTGTATTCATCACGACAACCCGATCCGACAGTTCACACACATCAATGGTTGATTGACGGTATGCCGGGGTTGGTTCGTTCAATACGGTATGCAGTGTGGTAATAATGGGCGCATCGGCCCGTTTAAGCAGCAGATTCAGATAGGCCCCGGCTTCGCCGCCGAAGAGTCCGAACTCATGCTGGATGGAGACCAGATCAACATGGCTGAAATTCAAATAATCCGCGGCACACACATAGTCATTTTTGACATTTTTTCGGATTTCGAACTTTACAGGTTTGCTGTACTGGTGGCCGTGCCTTGCAACCATGGCCACCACGAGGGGTTCAAATGCCTTGCCGGCACAAGCGGAAATGCTTTGAGTCAGGTCGTTGCAGAATGTCGCGATCCCGCATCTCCTCGGAAGAGAGGAAGATACAAACGCAACTTTTCGCGAGGTTTCATTGGGCATTGCCTGTGCCTCCGAGTATCAACATGATGGTTTTCAAAAGAAGATAATTCTATTATAGAATCGAGAGAAATGCTGTCAACTAAAATAAAATGTAGTTTGAACGCCGAGGCACGGTATTGGCGGCGAATGACAGATCAGTATTTTAAGGCGGTACTTCTCTTTGTGAGCGTATCCATTTGCTTTTGCAGTTCTCTTACCGTGTCCTTATATTCCGATTTCTTCGCCAGATTTGTAAATTCACCCGGGTCATCTTTATGGTCATAGAGTTCTGTTCCCTTTTTGCCATTGGACCATGTCGTATAACGCCACTGGTCCGTACGAATTGACCTGCCGTTCCAGGGAGCAGTGGTGTAGGCCGCTTTCTTTTTCCATTTTATGCCATCCGGCGACTCCAACAATGGCCGTAAGCTCGTACCGTGCAGATAGTTCGGTGCGGTTAGTCCGGCCAGATCAGCCAGGGTCGGATACAGATCGACCAACTCGACAATCTCTTCGGCTCGTTGCCCGGCATTTGAGAGCCATGGTACAGAGATAATCAAAGGCACGCGGACGGTGTCCTCAAACAAACTCTGTTTTTGCCAGCAGGTATGCTGCCCCAGATTGTAGCCATGGTCGGAGGTGAATACGACGACTGTGCTGTCGGCCAATCCCGCCTCTTCCAGGCCTTCCAGCAACCTTCCAACTTGTTGATCCATATAACTGACAGAGGCATAATATCCTTGTAATACCTTGTGCTGCTGTTCTCTGGACATTTTGTATTTGACCGCGTTGGTGTTGCGCCGGGCGTCACGCGGGACATCATCAAGATCGCCTTTGGGAACCTCGGGCAACGGCATGTCTTTTGCGGGGTATTTGTCAAACAAATCATCGGGGGCCACCAAAGGGACATGGGGTCGCACTAAGCCGACGCCCAGGAAAAAAGGCTTGTCCTTCAGCTTTGGCAGCATTTCCAAGGCCTTGTCTACGGCCTGTTTGTCTGCTTGTAAAGAATCGTCGTTTTCAACACGGACCGTAACAAAATCCATTCCAGCGCTGGTGACCTTTGGCGACAAATCCTCTTTCTGTCCGGTTGAATTTTGTTCAGGGGCTTTGATGTTGACGGTTTCGTTCCAGCTTGCCGGGTCGTCCGGACCGGCTTTGCCTTCCAGAATATCCCCCGGGATACCCATGTGATAGACTTTACTGACCCGTGCGGCATAGTAACCGTTGTTCATAAATAATTGCGGCAAGGTCGTAACGTCAGGAGCAGTGCGGCGGAACAATGATCTATTGTTTTTCATTTTTAGAACCGCAGGGTGCAGGCCGGTCATAATGGATGCTCGCGATGGTCCGCAAACCGGCCATTGGCAATATGCCCGGTCAAACCGTATCCCCCGCCCAGCCAGTTTATCCAGGTTCGGCGTTTTACATTGGGGATGACCAAATCCGCTGAGGGCGGAACAAAGATCGTCGCTTATCACGAAAAGAATATTGGGTTTGGCTGGCTTGGCGACCGCGCCCTGCGCGAAAGCATCAATAAAAGATGCGCTTACTGCTGCCAGGCCGATTACTTTTAGAAAATCACGCCGTTTCATTTTATTATCTCCTTGATCCGTATTCTTTACTTTTAAACGTTTGCAGTGCAATTCTTATTGTAGTATTACCTGAAATTTTACAATACTCACCCTGAACAGTCATGGTTTTTCTTTTTCAACTCAACCTGCTTTCGATTGTGGGCCAGTATAAAGCAGAATTATCTGTCGGATTCTTGTTCCAGAAACCCCCAGTTGTCATGAGTCTGTAAGTTGTTTTTTTATAATGGCTTAACGTCAATTTCGACTGATTGATCTTCCCTTGAACATGATATTGTTCAGAATTTCGTATTTTTTCTTGCACTCTTCGGTAGGAATATAGTAGTATACGATAATCTACTAAAACAATAGGATAACAGGAGAATTCAGATGAAGTTATCGTCAAGAACAAGATATGGAATGAGAGCTATCCTGGAATTAGCTCTGGAGCACGGAAAAGCGCCTTTGCAGATCAAGACGATTGCTGAGCGCGAGGATATCTCGAATAAGTACCTTGAGCAGTTGATTGCAATGCTTAAGGCCGCCGGTCTTGTCCGCAGTATTCGCGGCCCCAGAGGGGGGTACATGCTGGCCAAGCCGCCGGAGGAGATCCACCTCAAGGAAATCTTTTTGACACTTGAGGGGCCGATGGTTCCGGCTGAGTGCCTGGAACACCCGGAGTATTGTCCTCGATGCAGCGATTGTGCAACGCGTGAAATATGGCGGGAACTTCAGGAGGCTGTTTTTGGTGTCCTTGAGTCTGTAACACTTGCTGATTTGGTCGAGCGGTCTTTGCGTTCTAAAAAGACAAGTAACTATCACATATAATACTCGTTTTATGGGAGAAAAAAATGGCCAATATATATAACGACATTACGGCGACTGTGGGGAAAACTCCTTTGGTAAAGCTGAACCATATGGTCAGCCCCGATGCTGCCGTGCTTGCAAAAATGGAGTCGTTTAATCCCTGCAGTTCGGTGAAAGACCGGATCGCGATTTCGATGATTTCGCAGGCGGAAGAATCCGGCCAGATCAATAATAAAACAGTTTTAATTGAGTCGACCAGTGGCAATACAGGAATCGGTCTGGCGTTTGTTTGCGCAGCGCGTGGGTACAAGCTCATTTTGACGATGCCGGAGTCGATGAGTATCGAAAGGCGAAAACTGCTGAAAATGCTGGGTGCCGAAATTGTGCTGACTGAGGCGGTCAAAGGTATGAAGGGTGCCGTTGAAGAAGCCCAGAAGCTTCAGGCGGACACGCCGAATTCATTAATTCTGCAGCAATTTCAAAATCCCGCGAATCCGGGAATCCATCGCGACACAACCGCTGTTGAGATATGGGAAGATACCGATGGCAAGGTTGATATTCTGGTTTCCGGCGTTGGAACAGGCGGAACAATTACAGGGTGCGGGGAGTACTTGAAAGAAAAAAATCCAAATATTGAAATCGTCGCGGTTGAACCGTCGGATTCAGCGGTTCTTTCCGGTGGGGATCCCGGGCCGCATAAAATTCAGGGCATTGGGGCCGGATTTGTTCCTTGTGTTTTGAATACGGACATTTATGACCGCGTTATTAGCGTTACAAATGAGCAGGCAATCGAGACGTCGCGTAATTTGGCCCGACTGGAAGGGATTTTGGCCGGGATAAGCGCCGGAGCAGCCTGTTACGCCGCGGTTGAGCTTTCCAAAGAGCCGGAAAATGCAGGTAAAACGATCGTCTTTGTTTTGTGTGATACCGGCGAGCGGTATCTTTCCACGGATCTGTATGCCCATCTGAGTTAGCGAGAACCAAGCTTTTGGCCGTATAAAGAATTTCCCGCCGGCTATACAGTATTTTATGTTTGTCTTAGGAATATTGGATTTATGAGAGAGAGATCACTGCTACATTTGGATTTTGAGTCGCTTGCGAGCCAGATCGCCTCGACATACCAGGACGGTTCCGGCATCAATTTTATTGATGTTCAAAGTCTTCCTGAGCGCGAAAAAATTATCCATGTTCTTGGTCTGCTGTTGGAATTGCTGTTTCCCGGTTATAGCGGGGTGCGTAAGATAACGCATGAAAATGTTCGTTCGGTTATCCATGAATTGCTGGTGATCCTTCGTCGTGACCTGAGAGAACAGATTGAATTGTCGCTGCGTCACGACTGTAAGCTCAAGCAGTGTTCAACCGGCGATTGTTCCGACTTAGCCAGCATCCACGCCAATGAACTGCTCAAGCGTATTCCGGCAATCCGACAGGTCTTGAAGACAGATGTTGCGGCTGCTTTCGACGGCGACCCGGCGGCAAAGTCATTCGAAGAGATTGTGATCAGTTATCCCTATATTTTAGCGATAGCAATTCATCGTATGGCGCATGAGCTCTATCAAATGGAGATTCCCCTGATCTCGCGGATTATGTCCGAATACGCGCATTCAAAGACAGGTATCGATATCCATCCGGGTGCGAGGATCGGCCCTTATTTTTTTATCGATCACGGCACGGGTGTTGTGATTGGTGAGACTGCCGTGATCGGCAGCCGTGTCAAGATCTATCAGGGTGTTACGCTGGGGGCGTTGAGTTTTCCCAAGGACGAGCGAGGCCGGATTATCAAAGGTCACAAGCGGCATCCCACACTTGAAGATGAGGTAACGGTATATGCAGAGGCCACTATTCTTGGCGATATTACCGTTGGGAAAGGCGCTGTTGTTGGCGGGAATGTCTGGATCCGTGAGTCGATACCGTCCGGGACGATTGTAACCATTACAAAACCGGAGGCGCTGTATAAGAAAAAAGGCCCCGGCTTTGATGATCAATTGGAGTACTACTTATGAGCGAGATGTTGCTCGAAAAAATACAAACTTTTAAAAAACAGCGAAATGCCGTAATTTTGGCCCATAACTATCAACCTGGCGAGATTCAGGACCTGGCCGATTTTACAGGTGATTCACTGGGGTTGAGCGTACAGGCGGCACAGACAGACGCGGATGTAATCGTCTTTTGCGGTGTTCTTTTTATGGCCGAGACCGCCACTATTCTGTCGCCGAAAAAAACGGTGCTGCTGCCGGAAATAAATGCCGGCTGTCCGATGGCGGACATGATTAATGCTCAGCAGTTGCGGGAATTAAAAGGTCAACATCCCGAAGCGCTGGTGGTTTGCTATGTCAATTCCACTGCCGAAGTGAAGGCCTTGAGTGATTATTGCTGCACCAGCGGCAATGCGCTTGAGTTGATTCAGACACTGCCAAAAGATCAAGAGGTTATTTTTATTCCCGACAAAAATCTTGGGGGCTTTATTAATGAGCGGACCGGTCGGGATATGATTCTTTGGCCGGGGTATTGCCCGACGCATACATGGATTCTTCCGGAGCATATTGCGACGATTAGAAAGACACATCCCGACGCACAGGTGCTGGCACATCCAGAATGCAATTCCGATGTTCGGGCTGTGGCGGATGAGTTGCTTAGCACCGGCCAGATGCTCAAGTATGCCCAAACAAGCGGTGGAAATGAATTTGTCATTGCCACTGAAAACGGGATTATTCATTCGCTTCAAAAGCAAAATCCGGATAAGCGGTTTTATCCGGCAACGGAAAAAGCCATTTGTTTGAATATGAAAAAAATATCACTGGAAAAGGTGGCCTGGGCATTGGAAGACATGCAGTATCAGGTGACGGTTCCCGAACCTGCCTGCACTGATGCAAAACGTTCGCTGGATCGAATGTTAGAGGTTATCCCGGAATAAGCACAACGATTAATCAAAGCATAAGGATACAGATACAATGGAAGAAAAACAGTATAAGTTAGATACGCTTGCTTTACATGCGGGTCAGGAAGTGGACGGTACGACATTGAGCCGTGCGGTACCGATCTACCAGACGACAAGTTATTTGTTTAAGGATGCCGACCATGCCGCGAACTTATTCGGGCTTAAGGAGTTTGGCAACATCTATACCCGCCTGATGAATCCGACGACCGATGTTCTCGAAAAACGCATCGCGGCGATGGAGGGCGGTATTGGGGCGTGTGCGTTCAGTTCCGGGATGGCCGCAATTACGGCGGCGGTGCAGAATATCGCTCCGGCCGGGTCGCATGTCGTTTCGTCAAACTCGTTATACGGCGGTACGTGCACACTGTTTTCACATACGCTGCCGAAGATGGGTGTTGAAGTTACTTTGGTTGACCCGAATGATCCGCAGAATTTTGCTGATGCGATCAAAGACAATACACGGCTGGTTTATATCGAAACCATTGGCAATCCAAAAAATGATGTTCTCGATTATGCGGCGATTGCTAAGGTTGCACATGACAACGGATTGCCGGTAATTTGTGACAATACCGTGGCATCCCCTTGTTTATTCAGACCTTTTGAGCACGGCATTGATATCGTGGTGCATTCCTGCACGAAGATGATCGGCGGTCACGGCACCAGCATCGGCGGCATTGTAGTCGATTCGGGTAATTTCAAATGGGACAACGGTAAATTCCCTGAACTAACCGAACCGGACCCGAGCTATCATGGCCTGAAATACTATGAAGCGTTGGGTGAACTGGCGTACATCATTAAGATTCGCACGAATATCCTGCGGGACACTGGCGGATGCCTGTCGCCGTTTAACGCATTCCTGCTGCTGCAGGGGGTGGAGACACTGCATTTGCGTGCCCCGCGGCACTGTGAAAATGCACTGGCATTAGCTAAACATCTTGAAAAGCATCCGGCTGTTTCTTGGGTTAATTACCCGGGGCTTGCTTCGCATCCGGATCATAAGTTGGCGAAGAAGTATCTGCCGGACGGCCAGGGTGCTATTTTGGGCTTTGGTATCAAGGGCGGCAAAGATGCAGGTGTTAAGTTCATCGACAATGTGACATTAGCCAGCCATCTGGCCAATGTTTTGGACAGCAAAACGCTTGTCATTCATCCGGCCAGCACGACTCATCAGCAGTTGACCGAGGATGAACAGGCTGCTGCCGGAGTAACCCCGGACTTTGTTCGCGTATCCGTGGGAACCGAACATATTGATGATATTATTGAAGACTTTGACCAGGCCCTGAAGGCCAGTCAAGCTTAAAGCGTCCAGAGAGGTTTTTCGATGTGGGATTATACAGACAAAGTGATGAATCAGTTCCACCATCCCCATAACGTGGGTAAACTCGACGATCCGGATGGTATGGGTGAAGTCGGTTCGCTGGCCTGTGGGGATGCGCTGACGCTGATGTTCAAACTGGACAGTGAAGGCCGTATTGACGATGTGAAATTCCAGACGTTTGGCTGTGCCAGTGCCATTGCGTCCTCTTCTGTTCTTACCGAGATGATCAAGGGCATGACGCTTGAAGAGGCGGCACATGTTACTAATAAGGATATTGTGGAAAAACTGGGCGGTCTGCCGGATCAGAAGATGCATTGTTCCGTAATGGGTCAGGAGGCGCTCGAAGCGGCGATTCAGGATTATTATACTCGAAAGGGCGGCACGGCTCCGCAGACGCAAACAGGTAATATCGTTTGCACCTGTTTTGGGGTAACCGATGAAGAAATCCGCAAAGTGGTTCACGAGAACGACCTGACGACGGTTGAGGAAGTAACCAATTTCTGCAAAGCCGGCGGCGGCTGCGGCGGCTGTAAGGAACGCATCGCCGAACTGGTCGAAGAGGTGCAGGGACAGAAGGCACATGTCGAACACAAGGCCAAGCCAGCCAAACCGGCTAAACTGACGAATATTCGGAAAATACAACTCATCCAGGACACGATCAACGAGCAGATACGCCCGGCGCTGCAGGCCGATGGGGGAGACATCGACTTGTTGGATGTTGAGGGCGATAAGGTTTTTGTGGCGTTTCGCGGGATGTGTGCTCAGTGCAAAATGGCTGAGTTTACCATGCGGGATGTGGTTCAGGCACGGCTTCGAGAATTTGTCAGCGATGCATTGACCGTTGAGGAAGTAAAAGATTAATTTCGGCGAAAGCGATTCCGATGAAAAATGTGATCTATATGGACAACAATGCCACGACCCAGGTGGCCGAAGAAGTGATCGAAGAGATGATGCCGTACCTTCGGGATAAATACGGCAACCCGTCAAGTATGCACACATTCGGCGGGCAGGTTGGTAAAATAATCGCACAGGCCCGCGAGCGTGTGGCGGCCTTGCTTGGCTGTGAGCCGGATGAGATTCTTTTTACCAGCTGCGGCACCGAAAGTGATAACACAGCGATCAAGGGAACGCTGTCGATGTGTCCGGACCGCCGCAAGGTGGTAACCACTCGTGTCGAGCATCCGGCGGTGCTGACAACTTGCCGCGATCTGGAACGGCATGGCTATAGCGTCTGTGAGATTGGTGTGGACCGACAGGGGCGACTGGATATCGACGAGCTGGGCTTTCGGCTGGACGACAATGCGGCGATTGTTACCGTGATGTGGGCCAATAATGAAACCGGAACGATTTTTCCGGTCGAACAGATCGCCGAACTGGCAAAAGCACGGGACATCGTCTTTCACACGGACGGTGTGCAGGCGATCGGGAAGATCCCGATTAACCTCAAAGACAGTGCCATCGACTTGCTGAGTTTGTCCGGCCATAAACTCCATGCCCCCAAGGGTGTGGGGGTTTTGTATGTTCGCCGGGGCACACGCATCGGCACCTTTATCCATGGCGGGCACCAGGAATCGGGCCGCCGCGGCGGTACGGAGAATGTGCCGGGCATCGTCGCCTTAGGAAAGGCGTGCGAGTTGGCGATGCAGAATATGGCAGAGGAGAATACATGTCTTAAGACCCTGCGGAACAAGCTGGAACAAGAGATCCTGTCGTCCTGTCCGGATTGCTTCGTCAACGGCGACACGGAAAACCGTTTGCCCAACACATCCAATATCAGCTTTGAATTCATCGAAGGCGAATCGATTTTGATGCTGCTGGATCAGTTCGGAGTCTGTGCCAGTTCCGGTTCGGCGTGTACCTCCGGTTCGCTGGAGCCGTCGCATGTGCTTCGGGCGATGGGCGTGCCGTTTACCGCCGCACACGGGTCGATCCGTTTCAGCTTAAGCCGGTACAATACCGAAAAAGAGGTTGACGTCGTTATCGAGAAAATGCCGGCCATCGTCAACCGCCTGCGCGAACTGAGCCCCTTTGTCAAAAGCAATTCGTAAGCGATGCCGCTGTGCCTGCCTGCGTTTTATAACAAGTCAGGAACATCAAGGCACGGGATGGAGACGACACAGTTTTCGATCCGTGCTTTTTCTGCGGCGAATATGAGAGTATGGCTCTCCAATGTCTCTGTCGGGCCGGACAGTATTCTGCTCCTGTCATTTTGGGCTACAGCGGTGACAAAGTTCTTCATCAGGTTATAATCACCGCCTCCGTGGCCCGATGAGATGTCGCCATCCAGAGCGGACACATTTTCTTTGTGCCTTTGGTTGGTTAAAAAATCATAATATTCGATTGATTTTCCGTCGCCGTACAGTTCGCCTTTTGTGCCGAATATCCGTGTCCGCCTATCGCACATTTCCGTAAAAGCGGTCATTGTGAAAGTAACGGTTGTCTCATTCTCAAAGCGCATATCGACGACCTGATGATCCACAACATCGTTGTCACATGCATAAACACAGCGGCCGTATGGGCCGGTTTCTATGGCTTTTTCGATTCCGGCGACCGTTAAATCAGATGTAATTGTATCCAGGGGCCATTCGAAATTCCCCTCTTGGGCGCGGGATAAATAAATCTTTTTCGCCGAATAGGGACATTCCGGCTCGCAGCCGCATTCGGTGCATCGGTCAGCGGCTTTTGCGGGTTTGTTTTCCTGCCTGAAATGCATTAAGCTGCCGAAGGATGAAACGGCTGTGCATCGGGAATCCATAATATACTGGATCCAGTCGATGTCATGGCAGGATTTCGCCAACAGCATAAAGCTTGCTTCGTTTTCCTTTCTCCAATTGCCTCTGACGAATGAATGCGCGTGATGCCAATAGCCGACAGGTTCCAGGTGCTGCATGCTGACAATCCGGCCGATTGCTCCGCTTGCAATGATTTCTTTCAGCCGCTGCGTATAGTTTGTATATCTCAAGACATGACAGACGGCGAAGATCGTATTGTTCTTCAATACGGTTGAGGTGATCTTCCTGCATTCTTCCGGGCGGGTCGACATCGGTTTTTCCAACAGCATATGATACCCTTTTTCCGAAAAGGTGACAGCCGGGTCGGTATGCTGTGTATCCTGTGTTGCGATGATGACGGCATCTGCGAATTTCTCTTTATCCACGGCTTCCCGCCAGTCTTTAAAAACATGCTCTGGAGGGATGTTGTGTTCGGCGGCCATTTTGTTACGATAATAATCGCGGGGTTCAGCCACGCCTGTAATAACAGCCTGTTCAGGGTGCATCCGGGCATATTCAGCGTATGCAAAGCCCCTGTTTCCGGCACCGACGATAAATAATTGCACTTTTTTCATAGAACCCTTTCTTTCTTACTTTCTTGGTGGGGTTATTCTATCGGATTCGGTCTGTTTTGACAAGTTCAGCGTATGGTTTTTACTTAACGGATCGCTGCCTTTTACTCTTCGCAGGATGGTGTATTCGGGCAGATCTTCGGTAACAATGATGTACTGGCTGTTATTCGCGAAGTCGAGATGCTCGCCTTTGGAATCAGTCAGCGGGTCTGCTAGGGTGATCTCGGACAGGGTGCCGTCGGGTTTGAGGACCTCCAGTGTGTCGCCGGCGTGGATCTTGTTGCGGACCTCGACAGTGGATACGCCGCAGTCGCAGTCGATGACATTGCCCACAAAGACCGACTCGGCGCCGGATAAACTCTTGCCGACGGAGTAATCATCCGGTTTTATGGTGCCTTTGGCAAATCCGGTTGAGTAGCCGCGATTGGGAATGCGGCTGAGCAGTTTCAGGCCTTCTTCCTGCGTGAATTGTTTGCCGTCGATAACCTGCCGATAGAACGAGATCACCGAGGCCAGGTAATGGACGGTTTTCATCCGGCCCTCGATCTTGAACGAGTTGACGCCCGCCGCGGCCAGTGCGGGCAGGCACTCGAATAAAGCCAGTTCCTTGCTGTTAAAGAAATACAGACCCCGCTCGTCTTCAAAGACGGGCATATATTCGCCGGGGCGCTGTTCTTCGACGAGCGAATACTTCCAGCGGCAGGGGTGCTTGCACTCGCCGCGATTGGCGCGGAAGCCGGTCAGGTAATCGCTGATTGCGCATCGTCCCGAATAACTGAAACACACTGCCCCATGAACAAAAACTTCGGTTTCGATTCGGCCGCCGATATTCTTTTGAATCTCCTGGATCTGTTCCAGTGAGAGCTCACGGGCCAGGTTGACCCGTTTGGCTCCCAACTCCTTATACGCCAGCACTGTTTGGCTGCTGGTGGTGTTGGCCTGTGTGCTGATATGCAGGGTGGCCTTGAGGTTCAGCTTTTTCAGTTCCGCCAGCACCCCCATATCCGCAACAATAAACGCATCAGCCCCCATTTCGTCCAATTGTTGGGCCAGTGTGGTCAGTTTGTCATATTCATCGCTGAACGGATAGATGTTCAGGGCGACATAGCCCTTTTTGTCGCGGCTGTGCAGATAATCCAGCCCCGTTTGCGCATCATCCTGAGTAAAATTACCCGCAAAGCTGCGCAGCGATCCAAACTCCGCCCCAAAATACACCGCATCCGCCCCATAGGCCACGGCCCACTTAAGTTTCTCCAGCGTCCCCGCCGGAGCCAACAGTTCTGGTTTTACAAGCGTATTCATTTTTGCTCTTGTTGTATTTCTCGTAGTCGTGGTTCACTCTGATAAGGTTTAACAAACAACTCCTGATCTCGTGCAGGAAGAGCAGAGACATCATTAAAGTATTTGTCGATAACATCCATTTTTCCCTGAACATTGTCGCAGGGAAACTCTTTACACAAACCACAGTTTGTGAGTCCTTTTTCTTTTGCACATGTCTTGACCGTACATTTGTCGTCTCCATCTGCAGAGCATCCCTGGCAACCATCTAAAGTATCAGAGTCAAGCTCGTGGTTGAAATACTTGATAAAGCCGGCCTTTACTTCGTTCTTGCCGATATGTTTGAGGTTCTCTTTATAGACGGTACAAAGATCACATCTGTATCCACATACTGCCATTTTTTCTTTCATAACTGACCCCTTTGCAATGCTAATCTGTGAAAATCGCGCAATCCGCGGTTACGACTCCACACGTTCCTGCACACTTTTGGCGTTGGCGAGGCCCAATTTACTTGTTATCCATCTTGTTGATCGCCTCCAGTTGCCGCACGGCTTCACGGTCATGCGGGCGGTTCATAGCCTTTTTAGATTGAATAAGTGCATTACGATTGAGAACATTCAACCGTATCCCATCTGCTTCAATGGTTTCACATACCTGTTCAACCTGGCCAAAATTACCCAATCCCTGTACAATACTGACACAATCCAACTGTCCCAAGTCGGTGTCCAGATACAGATTTTTGAGATCTTGGCAATTTTCGACCGTTAAGGATAACGGCAGTCGTTTGGGTGTCATCCGATGAACCGGGTGCAAATCATCCAAGGCCTGTTGAAGGCGAAGTAGATTTTCCGGACTGAAATCGCAGCAAATATCAATGTCTTCTGTTGTGAGTGTTCCCCCATGAACGATGCATGCATACCCTCCGATCAGAACAAAATGAACATCATGTTTGACAAGACGAGCCAATAAATCAAGATACGTCCCACTCATAGTTTCTTTGCTTTCTGTAATTTACGCCGCATATCCAGTGCGATGCGGTGTCGCCGAAGACGTTCGGCGGGCGTTCGTTGGAGATTGTGCCACAGTGCCCAAAGATCGATGCCGCTTTCACGGGCTTCAGCCAGGTCGGGGCTTTCGTTAATGAACGCCTCAGTATCCCTTGTTTTATTAGTTTCTGCTTTCATTACTGGTTTCTACTCCACTCGTTTTTGCACGCTTTTGGCGTGGGCGTCGAGGCCTTCGGTTGTGGCCAGTCGGACGATATCATCTGCGGCATCGGCAAGTTGCTGTTGGGTGTACTCGATGATGCTGGTGGATTTCACAAAATCATTGCTTGTTACGGCGCTGAAGTATTTACTGGTCTGCCGTGTTGGCAGGGTGTGGCTCGGTCCGGCGTAGTAATCGCCTACGGCCACCGGCGTATAGGGGCCGATGAAGATCGCTCCGGTGTTCACCAGCTTTTCAGAGATCGCCTTGCTCTGTTCGCCGCACTGAATTTGCAGGTGTTCGGCGGCAAAGTCGTTCGCCCAGTCGATTACCGCTTCCATATTTTCACAGACTACGATTCCGCTATAAGCCAACAGGCATTTTTCGACTCGCTCGGCCCGGTCGAGTTTGGCGCATTGGGTTTCCAGTTCCGCCAGCACCTTCTGCGCGAAGTCCACACTGTCGGTTACCACAATTCCCGCACCGGGGTCGTGTTCGGCCTGGCTGAGCATGTCCGCCGCTACCCACGCGGGATTGGCCTGGTCATTAGCGACGATCAGCACATCGCTCGGACCGGCGAATGAATCCATATCCACCAGCCCAAAGCATTCCTTTTTCGCCAACTGCACCACATCATGTCCAGGGCCGACGATCTTATCGACCTTGGCGATGGTTTCGGTGCCCCATGCCAGTGCCGCAACAGCCTGTGCGCCGCCGAGACGATAGACCTCGGTAATGCCCAGTTCATAACACAGCCCCAAAATCACCGGATGAATACTGCCCTCATATCGCGGCGGACTCAGGATGACAATTTCCTTAACACCGGCGACCTGTGCGGGCACGGCGGTCATGATCACCGTACTGGGCAGGGGGGCGCTGGCGCCGGGAATGCAGCACGCCACGCGTTTCAGCGGTGTATAGCGAATACCCGGATGGCCGGTCTTATTGCCAATGAAAATTTCAGATTGGTATTTGCGAACATTGGCAATGGATTTGCGAAGCGATTCCAGTAATGCTGCATCTATCGACTCATGTGCGGCCTTCAAATCCTCCGCCGGAACACGAAACTGCGATGGGGACAATTTAACCTTGTCAAATTTTTCGGTATATTCGGCCACCGCCGCACCGCCGTGTTGTGCGACATCGGCAACGATTCCGCGTACCGTTTCGGCAAATGCGCTGTTGCTTCTGAGGTACTCGGCCATCGAGTGCTCGGTTCGCAACCGCTGCATTCGCGGACTGTCCATGTCGGTTGCGTTGACCAATAAGTCGTTAAATTTTGTCAATTTTAACCTCTGCTTTCAATGTTCTACCGTAGGAGTTCGCTTTAGCTTGTTTTTTTGCACACTAAAGTGTGAACTCCTACAATAAAGATTACGGCGTAAAATTACCGTGCGTATAAGTCCGGCTTGTCCGAGTCAGCAGTATATAGGTTTGCCCCTTGTACTGCGTTACCAGTCCGGACACATTATATCGCTGTTTGCCGGGGATTCGGGCCATTTCCTTTTCGGCCGCGGCTCGCGAACTATTGGGCAGCAGCTGAAATTCCTTTTTATTCACTTTCATTCCGAATGCGTCCGGCCGAAAGGTACTGATGTGTTTCTCTTCCGACAAATATCCCGCTCGACCGATCAGGTTGACATCACCGGTCACCTTGGCGATCTGCTGAAACTTTTTCAGGTCGGGCGTCTCGTTCGATTTGATCTGCTGTAAGATGTTCTTGGGGATGATGGATTCTCCGTCCGCTTCATCCGGTTCAGGTTTATCCTTATCGGTTTCATCAGATGCATCATCCGTGGGTTGTACGGTGTCGTTCTGGATCGGCAGGAAAGAGACGCTGAACAGATAGTTCGTGTGCTCGTATTTGGTAAACAGTGCCCACAATTGCACACGAATCTCATTGTTGTTGTCGGCCAGTCCGGTCATCTGCTCCAGCACCGAACAGGGCAGCATCTGGAGCGGCGTCCCGGCGGGGAAAGCAATTTTTTCGGTGATCATGACTGCTTCATCCGGCGTGAAGGTCCATAGATCTTCCTTGGGCTCTTTTTTCAACAGTCCCGAAACGCCGTCCATCATAAATCCTTCTTCAATGGCCGATGCTGACAAAGAACTGGATGTCAGTATGGAAAACAGTGCTGTAAGAATAGTGATTTTTGTTATTTTCATATTTTCGGCTTCCTTAAACCATGGATTTCAGCAAGTTGATCGCATCTTCAGCGGTTTCTGCGCATTCAATATGCAGCGTACTGTCCGCATCGGCTTCGGTCATCATCTCCAGCAGCGGCTGCCAGAACGTCCCCACCAGTATAATCGGTTTGTCGGCATTGGCAAAACCTTTATTTTTGTGCTCCCAGACGTCTGCCAACTCCAGCAGGGTTCCCGTGCCGCCGGGAAGGACGATATAAGCATCCCCCAGTTCGATCAGTTTGGCTAATCGCTCCGAAAGACATGATGTGGAAACCTCTTCTTTGATGTACTCGTTGGCTTTTCCACGTTTGAATGCTTTACAGGTTACGCCAATCGTATGTCCATCCGTGTTAGCGGCCCCTTTGGCCCCGGCCAGCATCGTCCCGCCATAACCGCCGTTGGCGATCGTAAATCCACTTTCTGCCAGCAACCGCCCCAATGTATGGGCCATTTCAAAGATGCTGTCATTGGGTTGGGCTTTGCTCGTTCCAAAGATAGTTACGATTTTTTTAGACACAGATTAACACCGATTTACTCAGATTTTTTCTTAAAGAATAGATTGTGAATAAAACAACCAAATGACGATAGGATCAATCCCGGCAACCATCCGATTATAATACCAAAAAACATGGCACCACAAGTAATATCCGGAACTTCGCCAGTTACTTTTTCAATCAATATAGCTTGTGCTGGAAGGGTAAACCCAAAAACAAACCATATCAAAATCCAGACAACCCAAGTGAACCAAAAACTTTTCTTAAAACTTCCTTTCCGAATACTGTAAGCAAAAGGAACAATGAACAACAGCATAAGAAACAATATGCGAATTGCCTGTAATAATAAATAATACTTGTCCATCTGTTGCCTTCTGTGATCTCTGTGTCCTCTGTGGCTATAAGCTATTTTCCCGCTTTTTTGCGAGTATAGGTCAATAAACCACTGGCCAATAGGATGTCACGATCACGTTGAGAAAGATTCAGCTTGCCGGTGAATTCGGTTCCCACCGTTTTGTCGGCAATCGTAATGCTGTCGGTGTTTTTGACGGCATCGATCAGGTTCGGGATTTCGAGTGCATCATCCTGATTGATTTTGTCATAGTCCGCCGGGTTGTCAAACTCGACCGGGACGATGCAGAAGTTGATCAGATTGGCTTTATGGATTCGCTCAATTGCTTTGGCGATGACCACCCGCACACCCAGATACATCGGGCACAGTGCCGCGTGTTCCCGGCTGGAACCCTGACCGTAGCTGTCGCCGCCGACAATGATGCCGCCGATGCCCTGTTTTTTCAATGCCAGCCCGCGCTGGGCAAAGCTTGGGGTTCCTTCTTCGTTGAAACAGTTAAAGACATACTTGCTGTATTCGGGCACATTGGAGCGGTACTTCAAGAATGCTCCGGCGGGCATGATATGGTCGGTCGTGATCTTGTCGCCGCATTTGAGCACGACCTGTCCGTTCAGCGTCTCCGGCAGCGGCTTGGGGCTTTCCGGCACCACAATCGTCGGCCCGCGCAGCACCTCGGCGTTGCCCGCCTGGTCCGTCGGAACGGGTTCCTCGATCATGCTGTCATCGACGAGGAACTCTTTCGGCATCTTCAGTTTCGGATAAGCCATCCCCATCATATTCTTTAGGTCACGCGGGTCGGTGATTTCGCCCATGATCGCGGCGGCGATGGCGGTTTCCGGGCTGACCAGATATGACTGATCACCCTTGGTGCCGCTGCGTCCGGCGAAGTTGCGGTTGAATGTTCGCAGCGTTACCGTGCCGTCGGCGGGCGAAAAGCCCTGCCCGATGCACGGCCCGCAGCCGGATTCAATAATGCGGGCGCCCGCAGCGATCATATCCGCCAGCGCACCGTTTTCGGCCAGCATTTGCAATACCTGTTTGCTGCCTGGGGCGATACCTAATTCTACTGAAGGGTCAATCCTGCGTCCCTTGAGCGTTTCGGCGACCATCATCATATCGGTATAGCTGGAGTTGGTGCAGCTTCCGATGACGACCTGATTGATTTTTCGTCCGGCGATTTCAGAGATCGTTGCGATATTGTCCGGCGACGATGGACACGCCGCCATTGGCTCCAGTTGCGACAGGTTGATCTCAATAATGCGGTCGTACGCCGCTTCCGGATCAGCGTGCATTTGCTCGTAAACATTCCCGCGATCCTGTGCCGCCAGAAAATCCAGCGTCATTTCATCGCTGGGGAAAACGCTCGTTGTGACGCCCAGTTCGGCGCCCATATTCGTAATTGTCGCCCGCTGTGGTGCGGTCAACGACTCCACGCCCTTGCCAAAGTACTCAGCCACACAGCCGACATTGCCTTTGGTGGTCAGGATGCTCAGCAGTTTCAGGATGACATCTTTGCTGGCGACCCAGTCGTTCAGTTTGCCGGTCAGTTCCACGCCGATAACCTTGGGGCAGGTCAGATAAAACGGCCCGCCGCCCATCGCCACGGCAACATCCATCCCGCCGGCTCCGATGGCGAGCATTCCGATGCCGCCGCCGGTGGGGGTGTGACTGTCGCTGCCCAGCAGGGTTGCTCCGGGGCGTCCGAAGCGTTCCAGATGCACCTGGTGGCAGATGCCGTTGCCCGGGCGGGAGTGCAGGGCGCCGCTTTTGGCGGCGATGCTTTGCAGATACAGGTGGTCGTTGTGATTTTCCGGGCCGAACTGGCTCATGTTATGGTCCACATAGCTGACCGACAACTCAGTCTGCACGCGGGCGGTACCCATTGATTCGAACAGCAAAAACGCCGTCGTGCCGGTGGCATCCTGGGTCAGTGTCTGATCAATGCGGATCCCGATGGGCTCCCCGGCTTTTAATTCACCCTCAACGAGGTGTTTTTGCAATATCTTATAGGTTAGTGTCTGTGCCATTCGCAGTCTCCGGTATGATTGATGATTCATTTTTAATTTTCCGACAGGAAACCTACCACAAACTGTCCAAAAACTCAAGATTTTCTCTGTGATACTTGCCAGGGAACATCATGCAAATTGCTTGACAGGTTGACTGTAATGTCCTATTATCTTTCGAACAATCTCAATTTGGAGAAAGAAATGGACAAAGTAAATCCTAATCTCAGTCTTGAATTCCGCAACTCAGTGGTTATTGCTACGTTGACCGACGAAAAAATACTCGATGAAGACCAACTCCAGGGGCTTGAGGGGTCGTTTTTGCCGCTGATCGAGCAGACACCCGGCATCCAGTTGATCATTGATTTTTCAAATGTGAAATTCCTGACCAGTTCGGTGTTGGGGCTGCTGATCCGCATCAGCAAAAAAGTGTACGAGACCGACGGCACGCTGCGTCTGTGCTCCATCAGTCCGAAAATCCTCGAAGTTTTTCGCATTACCCGGTTGGACAGGATTTTTGATATTCACGCGAGTGTGGATGAGGCCATGGTTGGCCTGAAAAAATGATTTAGTGATAATCAGATCTGTACGATTGTAGTAAGAGGAATGATTTTCGATGTAATGTTTGAAAGGGTCATCGTCGTTGACCGAGTCAAAAAACATCCTGCATAAGTCCTGGAACATTAAAAGCATTGAACGGGAAGTCAAAACGGTTTCCTGTGAAGTGCTCGAGGCGCTTCAGTCGCATGATTTTAGTGAAGATATGGTCTTTGCGGTTCAACTGTCGCTGGAAGAGGCTTTTATCAATGCCATCAAGCATGGCAACCACGGCGATTCTCAAAAGAATATCTCTGTCGAATGCCTGATCACCCCGGAAAAATTCGATATCTCTATTGTTGATGAAGGATTCGGCTTTGATCCCGGCGGTGTCCCCGATCCGCGCAGCAACAGCAACCTGTATAAGGCCAGCGGCAGGGGGGTCCTGCTGATCCGGTCCTATATGGATGTGGTCGAGTACAACAGCCGCGGCAACTGTATCCATATGGTCAAATACCGCGACAGTGCCCAAACGTCTTCTGAATACGAAAAAAAATGTATGTAATTGCTTTCAAAAGCATCCCGTTTTTCGTCCGATAAATTTTCCTTCACCCTTCAAATATCGCTTTCTTTCACGGATTTTCAATATTCTTGCTTTCTCTGCCCAAGGTGGCCCCGTGTTTGGCCGAATAATGCGACTGGCGCGGCCAACGGTGCCGGGCGGTAGAAGCCAATGACGTGTGTTTTGGAAAGGCGAAGATCATGGAAGAACTTTATAAATCATTATTGTCCGGCGTTGATACGCTGACAGAGCAGTTAAAGGGGCATTTGTTCGAGATGACCGAATCGGAAGGACCCGTCCTGATCCTCATCGATAACCAGTACCAATTCTGTGCCAATCACCCCAGTCGGGCAGCATTTTTGAATGAATCCCCGGAGATCCTTGCGGATATTTGCGGACAAATCGATGATGGTTACGATCCGTGCGTTTATGGTGTCGAGGACGGTTGTGCGATTGGCGTACAATTGGCAACGGAAAAGACGGACTGCGGCTATTTCCTGATTTTTTTGCCTGGATACCGAAGCGAAACTGTTCATGCTAATATGGACCTGTTCGAATTGCTGCTGGCCCAGACGCAATTGATCTGTCATTTGACCGAAAAGAACAACCAAATGCACCACCTGCAACTGACGGGGATGAGCAAAGATTCAACCGTTCTCTGCTCGTAGCTAACATTCTCCCTGACAAGATGTTAGCCATTAATCATCCGGCGTACCCTGTGTGTTTTTCCTCAAAAAGATTGTTTTTGCAATTGAGCGAGCATCTGCTATAATCCAACCCTGTTCTTTAGATTATAATGATACAGGATAATAAAGCGATTGAACTTAGAGGCTCGTTTGAAGTTTCAATTATTCAGGAATGGTGAACCGCTGACGGATGTGTCACTGGCCGGAGCTTATCTTTTTGGCGCCGATATGATCCCGTTGCGGCATGTTGATAAGATAGGATTTAAGGGCGGTATTCTGGAGTGCAAAAAGCGGTCTCAGGATTCAGCGGGGCTTTCACTGCTGTGGCAGATTGAGGGGAATGGGCAGTTAATGCTGAGCACGACCCGACTGCCGGAACGCAAGGAACCTTACAATCTGAACCTGGAACTGGCGCGTTCACGGCTCATGCAGATCACACTCAAACGTGAGGACTGGGCCCTGTTTGACCAGAGCGATGAGTTGGATGTGATGGCTCAGGAGGTGCAGGATTTATTTATCGAAGCGCTGCAGCATATTTCCTTGCCGGAAAAGGCCTCGATCCTGGCTGATCAATCGCTGAAAAAGGGAGTGGAATTTTCGGAGAAACTGGCGGCCAAACACGCTGAGCAGTTTCTGGCGGCACGATTTCGTAACAAAACGCTCGGACGGCATACACTGGGTTGCGAGATAAATCCTAAGTTGATCGGCGATGAAAAATACCGTAAATGGCTGCTTGAGATGTTTGGCTTTATTACGGTCCCGGTCAACTGGGCTGAGATTGAGGTCGAAAAGGGGGAATATGATCTTGGTCAACTGGACGAGTGTATCCAGTATCTGTCCGGACGTCGTTTGGCATTGTGTGCCGGTCCACTGCTTCGATTTGCCCCGGAATACATTCCTAAATGGCTTCAGGCAGGAAAACCAAGCTTCGAGAAAATTCGTGAACATGCATATGAATTCGTGTCTGAAATTGTGTCGCGGTACAACAAATTCATTCATGCCTGGCGTGTGATCAGCGGCATAAACGCGATGAACTGTTTCGGATTCAATTTCGAGCAGGTGATTGAAATGACCCGGACGGCGTGCCTGGCCGCTAAGTCAGTTGATGCCAAGAGCCGCAAGATCGTGGAATTAATATATCCGTGGGGTGAATATTATGCCAATGACAAGACGACGGTGCCGCCGCTGGTGTATACGGATATGGTGATCCAGAGCGGTATCAGCTTTGATGCGTTTGGCCTGCAGTTCCATTTTGGCAGAGACGAACCAGGCATGCATATTCGGGATATGATGCAGATCTCATCGCGTTTGGATTGTTTTGCGGCAGTTCCCAAACCAGTTCACATCACGGGTGTTTCGATTCCGGATGCACACGGAACCGATGACCGCTCCCAACATAAGGCCGGCAGTTGGCGAAAGGGATGGAATCAGGATGTCCAGGCAGACTGGCTGGAAGAATTTTACAAGTTGGCGTTGGCGCGGCCGTATGTGAATACGGTAACCTATTCGTGTCTGGCTGATCACAGCAGTTCATCAATGAAAGGCTGCGGGTTGCTGACCGACAAGCTAACGCCCAAAAAAGCGTTCCTTGTGATGGCAAAGTTCCAGCGGACCATTCTAAAACGCTAACGTCGGACTATCGGATATGACTCGGGACAACTCCCTAACATGCTCGGAACATAGGCAGAGGGTGGAATTATGGCTGCGCGGCTGTCTGCTGGTCGGGGCAGTCGGTTTGTTGGCAGTGATGGCGCTGTCAGCCGAATTGTATCTGGCTCATCAGCGGCCCCGTTTAGATATCTCGCCGCCGCGAATCAATCCGAATACCGCCTCGGTGGCGAGTTTGGTTCGCCTGCCGGGAATCGGTAAGGCTCGGGCGATGGATATCATTCATTATCGTCAGAACCATAAGCATGAGGGGCTGGCTTTTGCTTCGACGCGTGAATTGCAGAACATCCGCGGCATCGGACCCAAGACGGCCCATAAGATGTCACCGTGGCTGACATTTGAAATGGAATAGGAAAATTCATAGGAAAAGAAAACAAAGCGATGGCAGACTGGGAAATCAAAAAGACACTCGGACAATGCAGCGGGACCGAACGGGAGTTTGAGATCGGCGAGGAATACTTTGCTGCGTTGGTGGAGGGCACGGAGGGACTGGAGCGTCAGGACTTCAGCATGGAGTATTGGCAGCAGGCCAATCCGGCGGTGTATTGCTTCTGGAAAACAAAGATGCCCAATCCCGAGCAGAAAAAGAAGATCTTTGTTGACGACGAGATGCTGATGTCATTTTTCAACCGATTGGCCGAAGAAGCCGAGCCGGAGAAGATCAACTTCCGCTTTGTGCTGACATTGATCCTGATGCGAAAGCGAAAACTTAAATACGACAGTTGTACGATTGATGACGGTCTTGAGATGTGGAAACTGAAAGTGACCGGTCAGGATCGTTACGAAAAAGTTATCAACCCGCATCTAACCGAGGATCAGATCGAAGGTCTGACGTCTCAGATGGGCCAGATTCTCCAGATGGATTTTGAAGAGTCGGCGGAGTAAATATGAACCGCGGATTACGCGGATTTTCATGGAATTTTTATGAAAAAAATAAAGTGTATTGTCTTAATGTGTTTGACGATGGCGTTTTTTGTGGGATGTCAGCCGGGGGAGATTCGGGACGGCACAGGCATGATTTGCCCGGGCAAGGCGTCCATCGAAGAAGCGGTCAGGATGATTGACCTTCAACGCAGCAATGTTCAACCGCTCCGCGCAAGTGCGGAGTGCACATTTCATTACCAGAATGATAAGGGGAAAGAAAAAAAACAGATGGTGGATCCGGTTACGGTACGGTTTGTGCCACCTTACAGAATCATTTTTCGAGGCGATGAATTTGGCGAGGTTGGATTTGGCGCAAATGAAAACCAATTCTGGCTTCGGGTTAAGCCGGAATGGGATAGTTATTGGTGGGGAACCCGCAGCCAGGCGGATCAATGTGCCGAGACAATGCTGATTAATCCCTATAATGTTATTGAAGCCCTCGGTGTTGTTGAGGTGACGGCAGATTGGCAGTTGTCCCATGACAAAGGGTACGATATATTAACCTTATTCGCTGCCGGCAATACCCTTGCCAAGCGTGTCTATGTGGACGCTTGTGATTATCTTGTCGAGCGTATCGAATACTATGATCAGGAGGGTTTCCTTAAGGCCTCTGCTGATTTGAGCCGTTATACGACGGGCGAAGACGGTATTATTGTGCCGTCCGTTATCGAAGCGACCTATTATCGCTACGGCATAAAGGAGTGTTTTGTTGTTATTAAGCTCAAACATGTCGGGTCTTTTTTCCCGACAGAAAAACAGCGGCGTTTGTTATTCAAACGCCCTGAGCGGGATGGCTTTGAGCATATGTACAAACTCAATGATGCTTGTGAATTTATTGAAGAGGTAAACAGATGACACGGATTGCATTAGCGCAACGCTTGAAACAGGGGCCGTTTTTTATTGATGGCGCGATGGGGACGCAATTGATCGAAGCAGGTGCTCCGGCGGGTTGCTGCAATGACTATCTGAGTATCGAGTCGCCGGATATTGTCCGTGCGGTGCATCAGAAGTACCTCGATGCAGGTGTGGACGCGGTGATTACGAACACCTTTGGCGGTAATGAATTTGTACTCAAACGGCATGGCTATGGTGAGAGGGCCCGCGAGATTAACCTCGCCGCGGCGAAACTGGCGCGAGAGGTTGCCGGTGACGATAAGTATGTGCTGGGCGATATTGGTCCGTGCGGAGATTTCCTTCAGCCGCTGGGGATGATTAAGCCGGATGAACTTCGGACCGCGCTTGCCGACCAGGCGAAAGGCCTGCTGGCAGGCGGTGTCGATGGCTTCATTATCGAGACGATGACTGCATTGGATGAAATCGAGGTCGCGATTGAAGCGATAAAAAATGTTTCCGATCTGTCGATACTGGTGTCGCTGGCCTACGACCCGGCAGGCGATGCGTTTCGTACCATGATGGGTGTTTCCCCGACGCAGGCGGCTGAACAACTTGCTGATATGTCGATCACGGCGTTGGGGTTTAACTGCGGTACACTGGACATGCCCGGCTATGTGGCATTAGCCAAAGAGTATGCGCAGGCCTTGAAGGGAACCGGTGTGCTGTTGTTGGCCGAGCCGAATGCGGGACGGCCGGAACTGGAAGGCGACAAGGCGATGTATAAACTCTCGCCGGATGCCTATGCCGAGGCACTGGAACAGATTAAAGATGCGGGCGCTGCTGTTTTGGGCGGTTGCTGCGGCACAAGCCCAGCCCACCTTGAGGCCGCTGTCAAAAGAATCCGATGATGTTTCCCCGCTCATTTTTTTAAGCGTCCTTGAAATCGAACTCTATAAGGATATAATGACATTCGATTTTTTATGACAATAACACCGATGCCATGCCGAAAATGTGATAAGGTCTGCGATGTCTGAGGTAGAGATTCAAAGCAAAGATGAAGGTGCATTGATCAAACTATCCGGCCGGCTGGATGCGGAGCGGGTTGGCCGGAATTGGTCTTCGACGTTTCAACGGCTTCAGCGATTCGGCCCGTCCGGGTTAACAGTTGATGCTTCTGAACTTGAGCATATTGACGGAGCGGGCATCGCATTTTTGTTGGGGCTTCAGCGGTTTCAGGCGGACGCCCAAGGGTCTTTTGAAATCATCCATCTAAACCCCGCATTCCAAAAACTTTTGCAGGACAGCACATTGGACGGGATTGCTCCTTCGATGCCGGCGGGGGCGTCTTTTCGGCGGGTGGCCGAGGACCTTGGCGAGGCCGGGTATTCCATCCTTAACGATTTAAAGAGTCAGGTTAGTTTTATGGGTGAGCTGTCATATAAACTGGTTACCTCTCTTTTGAAACCGCATCAAATCCGGTGGCGCGACTTTTGGCTGCTGGCCGAAAAAGCCGGTGCCGATGCAATCAATATCACGATCCTGCTGGGATTTCTGATCGGGTTAATCCTGGCGTTTCAATCGGCTGTTGCGATGTCAAAATTTGGTGCCCAGATCTATGTGGCGGACCTGATCGTTCTGACGATGTTCAAGGAAATGGCGCCGCTGATCACAGCATTTATTTTAGCCAGCCGCAGTGGATCGGCCTATGCCGCCGAGATCGGCACGATGAAGGTTAATGAGGAGTTGGATGCGCTGCACACCTTTGGGATGGATCCGGTACGTTTTTTGGTGGTTCCGCGGGTGCTGGCTTTGGTGTTGGTGCTGCCGCTGCTGACGCTGTTCAATAATCTGTTTGCACTGTTTGGCGCACAAGCCGTTATGAGCATATTGGGGTTTTCTTCCACTGTCTTTTGGGACCGATGCTATGCAGCGGCAGGTCTGGCCGACCTGTTCAGCGGTTTGGCAAAAACAATTGTGTTTGGCTATTTTATCGCGGCGATCGGTTGTTTACGGGGTCTGCATACCGGCAAGGGTGCCAGCGCCGTAGGCGATTCGACGACCCGTGCTGTCGTGACCTGCATCGTCATGATCGTAGTGGTCGATGGTGTCTTTGCAGTCATCTATTATTCATTGGGGATTTGAGCGAACTATGGCAGCACAACCAGAGACAATCATTCAGGTCAAAAACCTCTCAGGCGGTTACGGTGAAACCGTGATTCTCGAAGATATTACCTTTGATGTTTATAAAGGCGAGGTGTTTATTATCCTTGGCGGGTCCGGGTGCGGCAAAAGCACAATGCTGAAGTTTATGATAGGGCTTGAAAGGCCGTTCAGCGGCCAG
>JBDLJN010000001.1:0-54705 GCA_039714335.1 Planctomycetota bacterium | reverse complement strand
TCCCCACTGCCAAAAGCCCCCATCACATTTCTCCTAAATCATTAAGAGGATTCGCTTATTTCGCCGATTCGACCAACATCTGGATCGTCTGCCTGACATGCTCCGGTAAATCATCCCAATGGTTGATGATTTGCTGTAATGCCGGTTGACAATGCGTCTGATGCACCTTATTATGCACCATCGGGTTTGGCGAGGATTGCGTAACATCTTTGCCTTTAAGTACTTGCGACTTTTTGTTCAAGTCCTGTAGCGCCCAATTGGAAAACCTTGTTTTCATTGTAGAAAATGAGGTTTTTCTTTTTGTCCCATCTCACGCATCCCACAGGCAGATATCAGCCGCAGTTCAAGAACAATCTTGTCATAAAACGGCAACTGTGATAAAAAAAGGAAAATAGCAGACCTAAGACGAGCCATAAGCCAGATGGGCAAACCTCAAGACATAAAATGGACCGCCGCACAACAGCAGGCGATCGGAACGGTGGGACGGGACGTGCTGGTCACCGCCTCGGCAGGGACGGGCAAGACCGCAGTGCTGAGCCATCGCGCGGTGGACCGGATCGCCGATACAGCGGACCCGGCCCGTGCCGATACCCTGCTGGTGCTGACCTTTACCGATGCCGCGGCTGAGGAAATGCGAAGCCGTATCGCCGAAACACTCTATCAACGCTACCTGGACACACGCGAGAAGCGTCTGCGGCAGCAGCTTCTGTTGCTGGATCGCGCCTACATCAGCACGATCCACTCATTCTGCAAGCGTATCCTGACCGAATTTTTCTATCTTGTAAATCTGGACCCGACTTTCGGAATCCTTGACGCCGATGAACAGCAACTCATAAAAGCCGACCTGCTGGAAGATACACTCGAGGACGCCTGGGCAGATAGGGAAATGGCGGGCAAGATGGAAACATTGTTTGCCGGCCGCCGCGTTCAACCGGGCACGGGCAGTTTCGTCGATCAAATTATCCCGCTGAACGCGTTTTTGGACAGCGTTATCGACCGCAATGCTTTCTATAAAAACGCCGCCGCCGCGAACACCGACGACAACCAGGCAAACCGGGCAATGATAGAAACACAGAAAAAAATCCTGCTGGACAAGCTGGATCAGTGCTGTCGGCAGTTGGACCACGCTCTGGACCTGGACGCAGCGCTTTGCGAAAGCCGCTATGCAACAGACCATATCCGCCAAGAGATCCTGCCAGTCGTAACCGGTTGTTCGGAACTGCTGGGAAAGGACAGTCTGCAATCCTGCTTTGAGATTCTGTCAGACTTGAAATTCGGACAACTTCGTAAGAAAAAGGACGTCGAGCTGACCAAAAATCAGCAGATCCTCATTAAAGATCCTGTTGATCGGGTCAAAAAGGAATTGAAAGGGTTGGCCGATTTTGTCCTGCTGTGTCCGCCGTACAAAAAGCAGCTTTCCCCGAAGGCCGCCAAACAAGCACAAACGCTGCTGAAACTGATGCAGCTGTTTGATAAAAAGTATGTCGCCGCCAAGAGCCGCCGGAACGTGCTGGACTTTGCCGACCTGGAGCACCATACGCTGGGGCTGCTGCAAACCCATCCCGAAGCGGCCGACAAGCTCAAAGAGCGTTTCGAGCATATCTTTGTGGACGAGTATCAGGACATCAACGCCCCCCAGCAGCGGATCCTTGAGTTGGTCTCGCGGGACAACAACGTGTTCGTCGTAGGCGACATCAAGCAGAGCATCTATGGATTTCGCCAGAGCCGACCGGAAATCTTTCTGTCTCAGCTTCAAGACGCCGGCGACATTTCCAAACGCTCCGCACAGCCCGGCCGTGTGGACCTGCGCGACAACTTCCGCTGCCGGGGCGAGATCATTGATTTTGTCAATGCCCTGTTTTCCCGAACGATGACCGAGTCAACCGCAGAAATGGATTATGACAAACGTGCTGAGTTGGTCAGCGGGTTTGCGTATCCGCCGTTTGACGCCGCCGACGGACCCGCTGAGCCGGTGGAACTGGTGCTGCTGGACGAACAGGCCAACGAGGACGACGGCGACAGTGCCAACGGCAATCAATCGGCCACCGTTTCGGTCAGCGCCGCACAGCGACAGGCCGCGTGGATCACCCGGCGGATTCAAAAGATCGTGGGGGCCGAGAACGGAAAGCCGGAATTTCAGGTCTATGACAAAAAAACGGACGCGTTCCGTGATGTCGAGTATCGGGATATCGTGATCCTGATGCGGTCGCTGTCGCATAAGGCCCTGGATTATACCGAGATATTGCGGCTGGCCGGTGTGCCGGTCAATTCCCAGAGCGCCTGCGGCTATTTTGAGACAACCGAGATCACCGACTGCCTGTGCCTGTTAAAGGTGCTGGACAATCCGGACCGCGACATTGAATTTGCCGCCCTGCTGCGAAGCCCTGTTTTCGGCATCACCGATGATGAGCTGGCAAAAATTCACCTGCATATGAACCGAATGCCCGGCTTCTATCGAGCGGTCAAACGCTATGCCGGCGACGGCACAGAAACCCGACTCGCCCAAAAGCTGGGCCATATCCTGTCGCAGATCGACGCATGGCGGCGTCAGGTTCGCACCGGGTCATTGGCGGATTTTCTGGATGGTGTATTCCGCGAAAAGGGCCTGCTGCAATTCTACGCCGCACTGCCCAACGGCTCGCAGCGCCGCGCCAACCTGCTGAAGCTGCACGACCACGCGATCCGGTTTGAGCATTTTCGAACGACCGAACCGGGGATGGCGCTGGGTCGATTTGTGGAGTTTCTGGAAAAGCTGGACGACGCCCAACAGGACTGGGCGCCCGCCGAACCGGACAGTTCCAGCCGCAACGCCGTGCGGATTATGAGCGTGCACAAAAGCAAGGGGCTGGAATTCCCGGTTGTCTTCGTCGCAGAGCTTAACACGCGGTTCAATCTGCGAGATTCATCGGGCCAGTGTCTGATCGATGAGGACATGATCGGCCTGCAGATCCCCGACCCAAAACGTCACGTGCGATTTCCCACGATGGCCCACCAGGTGATCGCAAACAAGACACGCCAAAAGACAATCGCCGAAGAAATGCGTATTCTGTATGTCGCTTTGACGCGGGCCAGGGAGAAACTGATCCTGACCGGAAGCAAAAAGCAGAACGCCTGCGAAAATATCCTGAACCGGGCCGCATCTTTTACAGCGAAGCTGCCTGACTGGGACATCAACGACACACGGTGCCATCTGGATTGGATTTTGACGGCGTTTGCGAATCAATCGTCACTGCATGGACTCTTTGAAACAGAGACCGAAAGCGGGCTGCGTGATGATGGACTGTGCTTTGCCCAGCGTGTCAGCCGCGAGCGTCTTGAAGCCCTGACGCGTGAGATCCTTGATGCCAAGCGGTCGCTGGAAAGTGTGACCGCCCCGCCCAAGGCGGGTTCGCCGCCGGACACGGAGGCGAAAACGGCTTTTCAGACGATCGAAACAAATCTCCAATGGCAGTATCCCTGCTCGGATATCACGCGGACGCCGGCCAAACTGAGTGTCAGCGAACTGACGCATCGGGATGATGAGTTTGCCGCGGCGGATGTGCGATGGGCGTTTACGCATGAGCCGTCGGCATTACACGACCCCGACGAATCACAAACCGCCCCCGACGCCCTGTCGCTGGGGTCGGCGGTGCATTTGATCTTTGAACGGATCGACCTGTCCGGGCCCGTGGACGCCGATACCATTCAGTCAACGATCGCCAAGCTGACGGAAACGGGCCAACTGACCGAATCACTGGCAGCGGCGATCGATATTTCGGGGATCGTTTCATTCTTTGACAGCGAATTGGGCCGGTTGGCGCAACAGGCCGGGGGAAAGGTACTCCGGGAATGGCCGTTTACCTACGCGCTGGATGCGGCCGCAGTCGGCGCTGAGTCCGGCGGGGAAACAGTGGTCTTGCAGGGAATCATCGACATGATCATCCCGACAGCCGACGGTCTGGTTGTCGTGGACTTTAAAACGGACCGCATCGCGGAAAACGAGATTTCCGAACATGCGGAGAAATACGCCGGCCAATTGCGTCTCTACGCCCGAGCCGCGGCGGACATCCTGAAACAACCTGTCACCGCCGCATGGCTGTACTTCCTAGTACCCCAACAAGCAATCAAGGTGAAATAGGGCTTGCTGAATAACCCGGAAGTTCTTTTCTTACAATACGATATTCCCCAGCGTGGGCATCCGTGATTTCCGTGGTGGAAATTACCTCTCCTCGACCACCGCTTCGGCTTTCTTCGCATCCAAAAATTGCTCGAGTGCTTTTTCGCGGGTCTGCTGCTGCAGATCACGGACGATGACATCGTGCACCTGCTCGAGCGGGCATGGAGCCGAGGGGCGCTTTTCATAGACCTTGGCGATATGCAAACCAAACTCCGTCGGAAAAATGCCGCTGCGCTGATTTGGCTCGAGATTAAAAACCACCTCTTCAAACGCCGGCACCATTTGGCCGCGTGCAAAAAATCCCAGATCGCCGGCACTGTCCGGGCAGTCCGAATTCTGTGAGGCCAGTTCTTCAAACGAAGCGCCGTTGTCAAGCTGTTCGAGGATCTGCTCCATATCCTTCTGCATGTCCTCCGGCGATGCCTCCGGTCCGGGATGTTTGACAATATGCGCCGCGTGGACCATCTCCGGGACGGTAAACCGCTCGATGTTCTGGTCGTAGTATTTGCGGATCGCCTTATCGGCCGGCTCAGAAATACTCGCGGTGATCTTTTGAGTCAGCCGGTCGTGGCGTATCTGGTCGGCGATCTCAGAGCGCAGTTTTGCTTCCTCCTCGGCCCCAGCATCCATCCGCTGATGAACGGGGCCGGCTTCGCTCTCCTGGGCCAGCAATTGGTCAAAGGCCTGCTGAATCACGGCATCGTCGATGTCAGCAAACTCCTTTTTGGCCTCCTGTCGAAAGACCACCGCCTCGATGACGTTCTCACGCGACCACTGGGCCAGTTGCTGCTGCCGGTCCTGTTCGGGCTGCTCGGCAAAGACCTGCTCGTGACTGGGGCGCAGACGTTCGATCTCATTGTCAATCAGGGCCTGTTCGACTTTTTCGCCGTTTACATATAATGCCATTGTAAGATCCTTTAAAAAAGTAAGTCAGGAAGTATACCAGAAAATCAGCGCATAAAAAAAGAAAACATCAGGAAACTTTGAGCTCCCTGATGTTTTCCGGAGGGGAGAAAACTCTTGCATAGTTAAAATCGGCAATGCCGATAAATACTCTTTAACAAAATTCTAACATACTGTCTATTAAAAAATACGATCTTTTTATCGGACAGTTCATTACTATTTCAAGGGGTACCGTCAAAAGGCCTCTTTTTGGCCTTTAATGGGTATATTGCCCTATTGTGGATATCAAGTCAAGTCTTTTTTTTATAAGAAGTTATAGTGATTTCACGAGTTTTTTAATTTTTTTAAAAAATTCAGTAGTATTACCCACTATTTTTTTAAAAGAACTCCGGTCAGTAAAGGTCTACATATGCTATAATTTCGAGTGATTTAACCGTCTTCTCCTGCCCGGATTCGGATAGACTCTAAGGCCCACACGACTCATCGTGCCCTGTGCCTGTTTCGGCCACAAATCCATACTGCCGGCAACGGTTCCCTGCAATACTCACAGGCATTCACACCAGTCCTGCAAAGTTCCCCCATAGAAACGATTCGAGCTTTATTACCGTTAGAAACCGGGTCATTATGTGACACAAAACGACAGCATTTCAAACCGCGTTCACGGGTTATCCACAAAGTCTGTTTATAATGTTAAAAGTCTGTTAATAATATTTTTTTTTCGCGCCTAAGTCGCGCATCTACGAAAACCTTTTCGGTGTGGAAAAGTATTTTCAAAAAAGCTGGTTGCAACCGTTTTTCAAAGCCCCTAACATTGCCTCAACTTGGCATTAGACATCTGACAAAATAATATTTTAAACTTCCTGAGAAGGAATGGGAGAAGTGAGGCATGCAGGCTGTTTTCACGGATGAAATTAACGCGATTCACGAACGTATCGCTGAAAAAATAGGAAAAACCCAGTATCAGGTCTGGTTCAAGAAAGCCACCCGGCTGGCAATGAACGAGGATCATTTTGAAATTGCCGCGGCAAACCCTTTCGTTTGCAATTGGATCCAGGGACATTTTTCCTCAACGGTCACAGAGGCCGTCAAGGACGTTTTCGGATACGCTCCTGAACTTCGTTTTCAGATCGACAGTAAACTCATCAAGCCCGCTCCTAAACCGATCATGGAGCATCAGAAGGCCGAACGAACCCTCAATTCATTGCGGCGGGTACGAAACCAATCCAAACAACCTCTCGCAAACCCGCTCAAGCTGACATTGGATACGTTCGTGGTCGGCCAGAAAAACCAACTGGCCTATAACGCCGCCAAAACACTTGTTTCTGAAGACAACAGCCCCTTTAACCCCCTGTTTCTGCACGGCGGCTACGGCGTCGGGAAGACCCACTTACTCCAAGGCGTTTGCAACGCGGTCTATTCCAACAAACCCGGGACGCGATGGATATACCTGTCCGCTGAAGAGTTTGCCAATCAGTATGTCGTTGCCCTGAAAACACGAAAACTGGATGCGTTTCGCAGACGACTTCGCAATCTGGACGTTCTGGCCATCGATGACATCCACTTTCTGTCAAATAAAAATGCGATGCAGGAAGAGTTCCTGCATACCTTTAACACGATTGATCTCGCGGGAAAACAAGTGATCCTCGCCTCCGACGCACACCCAAAAGAGATTAATCAACTCTGCGAAAAACTGGTCAATCGTTTTGTTTCAGGCATGGTGGTGCGGATGGATGCACCGGATTTTGAAACGCGGCGCCGAATTTGTGTCCAGCGAGCGGCAAGCATGAAGCTAAGTTTATCACAGGAGGTGATCGAATATATCGCGGGCAGCATCAGTGCCAATGTGCGCGAATTGGAAGGAGCACTGGTCAAGTTGGCGGCTTTTGGATCGCTCAGCAGCCAGGAGATCAATCTGAACCTCGCACAGCAGGTACTGGCCGACCATATCGCCCGGACGGACCCGGTCGTTCACAATTCCGAAATTGTTTCGGTTACGGCGGCGTTCTTCGGAGTTAGCGTTTCAGATATTTATTCGGCGAAAAAAGACCGCACCATCAGCCTGGCCCGCGCGTTCGGAATGTACCTGAACCGGCGGTTTACCAAGATGTCCTATCCGGAGATCGGACGGGCCATGGGCGGCAAAAACCACGCCACCGTTATCCTAGCCTGCCGAAAGGTCGAAAACCATCTTAAGGCCAATAATGACCTGAAATGGCGTACCCAGAACGGTTGGCGCAATGTATCTGCCAAGGACATTCTCGATGCCCTCCTTGAAAAAATCTCTTAGGACGCATCACCACCCTTTATTGATCGGGTTACGCTAAATGCCCGCGGTTCCGGTTCAGATTTATTCTCTGAAAATGGCAAAAACAACTCGATTACCGCATATCTCAGGCCAAGAGCTTAGACTATCTAACCATCTGGAATACAACGTTGGCGAAGATTTTCCTATTATAAATGGTGTTTAAGGGCAAAATGCCCAAAAAAACATTTTTTCTGAAAAGAGATTCAATTACAATCTTGCATTGAATATCATAATTTGCTACTATTAAACACCTGTTGTCCTATTATTTAGACATGAATAGTATGGAATGAACCGAAATAACGACAAAAAAAAAGGGTTTGTGCTCTGGCTGACCGGTCTTTCCGGTTCCGGCAAGACCACGATAGCTGAGCGCTTATACGAAGAACTCGATGCAATGGGTATCGGCTATGAACGACTGGATGGGGATGTCCTTCGCGGCGTATTCCCAAACACCGGTTTTTCCAAAGAAGCCCGCGATGAACACATCCGTCGCGTCGGATTTATGGCATCCCGACTGGAACATCACGGCGTGGTCGTTATCGCCTCGTTTATCTCGCCCTACAGAGAGGCCCGCCGATTTGTCCGGGATTTGTGCGACAATTTCATCGAAGTTCATGTCAAGGCCTCAGTAGAGGAATGCAAGAACCGTGATGTCAAAGGCCTCTACAAAAAAGCACTCGCCGGCGAGATCAAGGAATTCACGGGCATCGATCACCCGTACGAAGAGCCGGAAAATCCCGAGATCGTTGTGGATACCGTCAATCAAACCGTCGATGAATCTGTTTCGCAGATCATGAACACCATTAAACAATATTTTTAGGAACAACACGTGGACCACCTGGAAAAACTGGAAAATCTGAGTATGCATATCCTGCGGGAGACGTATGCGAATTTCAAGAACATGTGCATGCTCTGGTCGATCGGCAAGGACAGTACGGTGCTGCTGTGGCTGGCCCGCAAGGCCTTTTTGGGCCATGTCCCGTTCCCGCTGGTGCATATTGACACCAACTACAAGATCCCGGAGATGATCGAGTATCGGGACCGGCTGACCGCCGAGTGGCATCTGGATATGGTGTATGGGCAGAATGTCGAAGCCCTTAAGGACAAGCAGACCTATCCGGACGGCAATGTGGACCGGCTGACCTGCTGCAAGAACCTGAAAACCGAGGCGCTCAAGCACACACTCAGCGGCCAGTGGCCCCGGTTTCGCTTTAACCACGTTGTTGGTAAATACGAAGTGGATAAAAATACCGAACCTTATACCGGCGTCATCGTGGGCGCTCGTGCGGACGAAGAAGGGTCTCGCTCCAAAGAACGCTATTTCTCGCCGCGTGACCGACAGAACGAATGGGACATCGCCGAGCAGCCGCCGGAATTCTGGAACCAGTTCAAGACCGACTTCGCACCGGGCACGCATGTGCGGGTCCATCCGCTGCTGGACTGGACAGAGCTGAACATCTGGGAATATATCGAGCGTGAAAATATCCCGACGGTTTCACTGTACTATGATCAGGGTGACGGTAAACGCTATCGCTCATTGGGCTGTTATCCGTGCACGAACCCGATTGACTCAACAGCAAAAAATCACGCTGAAATTATTGCCGAACTCCGCAGCGGGAAACTGTCCAACATCGCCGAACGCTCCGGCCGCGCCCAGGATGCCGAAGACGGCGGCGGACTGGAAACCCTGCGACGCGAAGGGTATATGTAAAATTAAACGCAAAAGTCGCTAAAGGCGCAAGAAAAATACATTAGTGTGTATTCGTGTTTATGAGTGGTTCTTTAGCTTCAAAATCGAAAGATTAATATGGCAGAAAAATCTGAAAGTATGAATATCGTCATCGCCGGTCATGTGGACCACGGTAAGAGTACGGTCATTGGCCGTCTGCTGGCCGATACCAATTCCCTGCCGGATGGCAAACTTGAGGCAGTCCGCGAAAACTGCCGCCGCAACAGCAAACCGTTCGAGTACGCCTTCCTGCTGGATGCGCTCAAGGACGAGCAGTCCCAGGGCATTACCATCGATTCGGCACGGGTATTCTTCAAAACAGACAAACGGCACTATATTATCATCGACGCACCGGGCCATATCGAATTTCTCAAGAATATGGTCACCGGCGCCTCGCACGCCGAAGCGGCCCTGCTGGTGATCGATGCGGCCGAAGGCGTGCAGGAAAACTCCCGCCGCCACGGCTATATGATCTCGATGCTGGGGATTCGCCAGATCGTGGTGCTGGTCAACAAGATGGACCTGGTCGATTACAAGCAGGATGTGTTTGACGCTATCGTCGCCGAATACACCGAATTTCTCGACGGCATTGATGTCAAGGCCGAAGCGTTCATCCCCGTCAGCGGCATGGAAGGCGACGCCATCGCGGCACTCACCGACAAGATGCCCTGGTATTCCGGCCAGACGACGCTTCAAGCACTGGACAATTTCCAAAAAGAAGCCCCGCCGGTGAATATGCCGTTCCGGATGCCGGTGCAGGATATCTATAAATTCACCAAGTCCGGTGACCAGCGCCGCATCATCGCAGGCACCGTCGATACCGGCAGTGTCACCGTCGGCGACGAGGTTATCTTCTACCCCTCCGGCAAGCGCAGCACTGTGAAATCGCTGGAGCGGTTTAACGCGCCAACGCCGGAACAATTCTCGGCCAGTGAGGCGGCCGGTTTAACACTGGACCAGCAGATTTACATCGCCCGCGGCCAATTGGCGGTTAAGGCCGGTCAGACCGAACCAGCCGTCAGTGAGCGGTTGCGGGTCAACCTGTTCTGGATGGGCAAAAAGCCGATGGAACCGGGAAAGGACTACCTGCTCAAGGTCGGGACCGTCAAGGAACCGGTACAGATCGAGAAGATTATCAGTGTGATGGATGCTTCGGACCTTAGCTCCGGACAGCAAAAGGACACCGTCGAGTATCACGATGTGGCGGAAGTCATCCTGCGCTGCCGACACGCAATCGCATTTGATACCGTCGATTCAAACCCTTCCACCAGCCGGTTTGTCATCGTGGACGATTATGAAATTCGCGGCGGCGGCATTATCCGCGAAGCCCTGCCCGACGAAGACCAGCAGATGCGGCAACAGGTCATGCAGCGTAACCTCAACTGGGCGGCCAGTGCCGTCAGCCGGGAACGCCGCTGGGAACGCTACAACCAGAAAGCCACGCTAGTTATGGTCACCGGAAAACGCAACGTCGGCAAGAAAACGCTCGCCCGTGCGATCGAGCAATACCTGTTCACCGAAGGCAAGCTGGTGTACTTTATGGGCATCGCCAACGTGCTCTACGGCGTGGATGCGGACATCAAAAAGCCCGGCCCCGATCAGAGCCATCGCCCCGAACACCTGCGGCGGCTGGCGGAAGTGGCCAACATCCTGCTGGATGCGGGCGTTATTCTGGTCGTGACCGCCATCGGTCTGACCCAGGATGAACTGGAGATTATCCGCAGCGTCGTGGACAGCGACCTGATCGAAGCGATCTGGCTGGGTGAAGACCCGACCGACATTCAGGCCCTGCATGTGCCAAACCTGGACAATATGGATCGCACGCTGGAAACCGTCAAGGCCATGCTGCAAAACAAAGGCATTATCTTTAAGCTGTGATCGGACACACTATGGACACCACAGAACCGCTGAATCGTATTGAACAGGCACTCAAGGCAGGCGCTGAGGCCCTGAAGGCATTTACCCCCGGCAAGATCGAGTCGACACTCAAAGACGGCGGCGACCCGGTCACTGAGGCCGATGTTCTGCTGGACGGAATTCTGAAAGATATCTTATTAAAAGACGGCGAGGGCTGGCTAAGCGAGGAAACCAGGGATGACAAGTCCCGACTGGACAAGGAGCGTGTCTGGATCGTGGACCCGCTGGACGGCACGCGCGAATTCATTCAGGGCATTCCCGAATGGTGCATCTCGATTGCCTATATCGTCAACGGCAGGCCCGAAGCGGCGGGCATCTGCTCACCGACAGCGCAAGAGACTTTTCTCGGCACCCGCACAGCCGGCGTAACGCTCAACGGCAAACCCGCAAAGGTTACCGGCAAGCGCGATCTGGCCGATGCGACGGTGCTGGCCAGCCGCAGCGAGGTGAAGCGCGGCGAATGGAAGCGGTTCGAAGACGCGGCGTTTGAGATCGTCCCGATGGGCTCGGTGGCGTACAAGATGGCCCGTGTAGCCGGCGGGTTGGACGATGCCACCTTTACGCTGGTGCCGAAAAACGAATGGGATGTCGCCGCCGGCTGGCTGCTGATCGAGGCCGCAGGCGGACGGGTCATCGACAAGAATGCCAAAGTACGGCCGTTCAACCAATCCAATCCCCTGCTGCCGGGCATGCTGGCAGCCAATCCGGTTATTCTGTCACATCTGACGGACCTGTGCCTGTAGGTGTTTTGGCGGCAAAGCTAATCGCCTTGACCGGGCAGGTCTCAATGCACGCGCCGCAGGCAAAGCAATCCGGCGCGGGAGCTTTCTTTTCCAGGTAGCTGTCCATAACGTTACTCGGACAGGCCTTCACACATGCCTTGCAATCGGTGCAGGTGTCACGGTCGATGCGGATGCGGAACACGCTGATCTTCTCGCCCAGCCAGCCGACCAGACCAAACGGACAGAATAGATGACACCACGGCCGGTAAACAATACAACTCGCGATTAGAACAACCGCAACAAAGATGCCGCCGCTCCAGCCGAGCATCTTCGGATTGAAAATCTTAAACGGATCGATGGTTCCAATTATATCAAAACCCATCTTAAAAACCACGCCCGTAAAGACAGCCAGAAAAAAGATGCGGATCGTATTGGTCACCGCGAAGGTCAGCTTCGCCGGTTTGATGACAGCGGTACCCGTTTTACGCTGCATTATCCGAAACAGCAGATCCTGCAGCGTGCCAAGCTGGCAGCCCCACGAGCAGATCAGCTTATTCGCCAGGATCACCAGCAGCATAAACACGCCAAACGCGATCATCCGCGGCGGGAAAACCGCCCTGTCCCTGGCGTACAGCACGATCGCGTCTTTGACGGTTCCCATCGGGCTGGGATCGGAGCCCAGAATCACACCAAATAAAACCACCGCCACCAGCAGCAGCCAGGATCGGTTTTTCTCGGTGACTAATCCCTTACGAAGCCCGGCAAGTATCGCCGCCAGCCACACAAACCACAAACCGAACTTAATGAGAATCTTTTGCCAGTTCTTGCTGCCATGTTCGGCGGCCAATGCGCTGAACTTTGAAGCTTTCGCCCGCACTTGCTCTTCGGTCAGGCCGAACGCACTCAGTGGTTTTTGCAGGTCCTGTTTTGATTGCAGCTCAAACGCTTTCTTGAGCATCGGATTGGGCAGGCCGTTTGCTTTGCCGAACTGTGCCACAGTCATGTCCATCTGAAGCACCCATTTTTTTTCACCACCGCCGTGCTCATCTTTGCCGCCCCAGATCCGGGTGGACAAATCAGAGAGTATAAGAACTAATCCAACCAATACCACGACTGTCAGTATCCGCTTCATAATCATTCTCCAATCTTATCTTGCTTTCGGGCGAGACGGGACGGGCTCTCGGCTGAAGGTCATAGCTTTTCTACATAAACATAGTAAGCGCCCTGAAGCTTGCCATTTTTGTCTACTAACCAAGCCTGGACTTGCGTATTGCCGGCATGGAGTTCGAGCGAAAATTCCGCAAATAAATCCTGATCGGTAATCGCTTTTTCTACAACTGTTTCTCCGACTTTCAATTTCACTGTGACCGCCGGAATTGCTTTGCCGGAATCCATCATCCAGGGATGATCATTCAAAATGGTATCGCTTTCGGCCTGAGCAGGCAGCGCGGCGGTAATCGGCTTATTTACTTCTATGGGCCACCGCCGGACTTCAAACCGGTATTTTCCATCTGAGGCGATTTCAACAGGCCAGACTCCACTGCCCGGAGCTGCACTGAGAACATGCAACTGATTCCATGTGTGCGGTGCTGAATCGCGAATCCAATCGATGCTGCTCAGCACGGTTTCTTTTTGGTGTTCGCTGCCGATAACGGGACGCTCAGGGTTTTTCAGCATTTCATCGGTTTTGAGTGATTTCCAGTACGCTTCGTACCGGCTGCGCAGGTCAGCAACGACTTCAGGGAACTTCTCAGCGACATTTGTGCGTTGTCTGGGGTCTTTTTTGATATCATAGAGTACGCGGCCGTCGAGCAGTCGCCATTGGGATGTCAGGACAGCGCAATTTTTCCATTTGGTGGTTTTTGGGCTGATATTCTGTTTGTGGAAAATAATCGTTCGTTCGTCCCATGGAGTTTTTTTCCCGGCTAACACGGGCGCCAGCGACAAACCGTCCAGGGGTTGACAGTCGCGGTCGGGTTTGTCGAGGCTGCAAATATCGACCAGCGTTGGCAACAGATCAACACAGTGGGTCAGGTTGTTAATATCGCGCGGCTGATCAAATCCTCCCGCGGGCCAATGGATAAAGCAGGGAACACGATGGCCGCCTTCGGTCAGCGTGCCTTTGCCGCCTCTCATGCCGGCATTGAATATTTTGGTGCCTTGAGCTGAACCGTTGTCAGTGAGGTAAACAATCATGGTGTTATCTGCGAGGTCATTGTCGGTGAGAAATTTCCGCAGGCGTCCCATGTTATAATCGAAGCGTGCGATCATTGTGAGAAATTCGCCTACTGTGCCCCAGTGTGGTCCCTTTTTGTATTTTTTTCTGTAGGTGTCATCCCATTCGGCTAGGACATGGTCCGGGCCGTGGGGCACATTGGTCGCCAGGTAGACAAAGCATGGTTTGCCTTCCTGCTGATTTTTCTTCATAAACTTCATGGTTTCGTCAAAGAAGATATCAACGCAGTATCCCTCATAAGGTTCCCATTCGCCATTATGCAGATAGTGGTCATTCATACGGTCATTGGCCCAGTAATCGGTAACGGTACGCAGGCCGCCACTGCCAATGCCGACCCACTCGTCAAATCCACGATCTATCGGCCGATACGGATAGTTTGAACCAAGGTGCCATTTGCCAAAGTGACCGGTTGTATAGCCCGATGTTTTGAAGAAATCCGCTATTGTCGCTTCTTTGCGGGCGAGGTTGTTGCGGCCATACACGGTTGACCATACATCGCATCTGTCGGCAATGCGGCCTGTCATGAGCGCCGCGCGAGTCGGAGAACAAAACGGTGCGACATGAAAGTCAGTAAAACGAATCGATTCTGAGTACAGACGGTCAAGATTGGGAGTTTTCAGGACAGGGTTTCCATGGCAGGAGAGATCCCCATAGCCCTGATCATCTGTCATAACAAGAATGACATTCGGCTTGACCTTCTGTTTTGATTCAGGGGCAGCGGCCTTTTCTGTCTTAGATACGGGCGGCAAGTCGATAGTGTCGGGCAGGTTGGCCTTTGAGATTACCGAGACACTTTTCTTTGCCTCAACGGCAGCGATAGAGACCACAACGATCAGACTGAATAAGATTATTGCTTTTCGCATAATTGTCCCTTTTTTTAGATATTACTCACCCATCATTGGTTTATATTATCCGTCAAACGCATTTTTAAGCAAGTGTTTTTTGTTTTAAAGAAGCCTGGTTTAACTTATACCAATACCGTTTAATATTTGCGCTGCCGAGCAAAGTCCCGAAGGGACGATAGTTTATTAACCGTAGGCGTAAGCCTACGGATTACAGACACTTAACCCACCAAAGCCCCTGAAGGGTGCGAAAGATAGCAGGCGCAACGATTAAGTTGACTTGGTATTACAGGGTCAATCCAAATAAAAACAGGGGCAGCTTTATCGCTGTCCCTGTCAAAAAAAGAATCTGTTCCATTTTTCGCTCGGCGTTTTTGTTGAACCTTAAATAAACAGATTCACGCCGGCGTCTTCGGCCTTGTCGAGGTACATGGCCACGCCGCCTTCTTCGACGCCGTCGATAAGTTCTTCTTTCTTAATGCCCATCAGGTCCATCGTCATCGTACAACCAACCAGCCGCACGCCGTTTTTCTTGGCGGTCTCGATGAGTTCGGCCAGCGAGAGGACATTTTTCTTTTTCATAATGCCCTGCATCATCCAAGTACCCATACCGGCCATGTTCATCTTGGACAGCTTGGTCTTGGTTGCGCCGCGCGGCATCATAAAGCCGAACATTTTCTCGATGAAGTTTTTCTGCACCGACACGCTTTCCGGCCGCCGCAGGATGTTCAGGCCCCAGAAGGTAAAGAACAGCGTAACCTCGCTGCCCATCGCCGCAGCACCATTGGCGATAATGAACGACGCCATCGCCTTGTCAAAGTCGCCGCTGAAGACGACAATGGTTTTCTTTTTGGCGTCGCCGCCGTGAGCAACCGCCGCCGCGGCGGCACCTTTGACAATCAGTGCGTGATACTTGCCGCCGGATGCGGACTGTTCTTTGAGATGGTTGCCGGTACTGTGGCACCAACCGGCCACATCAGCGGCAAATCCGGCATCAGAGGTCGATATCCGCACCGCCTGACCAACCTCGATCCCGTCAATCGCTTCTTTAAGCTTCATGATCGGACCCGGGCATTGCAGACCGCAGGCATTGACTTCGGTCACAATCTCCAACGCTTTCGTTTCGGGTTTTGTATCCACCTGGCCGGTATCGTTGGTCATTTCTTTTTGATAGGTCTCGACACCCTCGCAAATACCGCCGGCGGCACAATAGGTTTTATAACCGCCGGTTAAGTTGCGGCAGGTAAAGCCGTTCTGCGAGAGGGTTCGGCACGCCAGATAGCCCCGCAGGCCCACCTGACAAAAGACCAGAATCTCTTTATCTTTCGATAGTTCCGACAGGCGAGCTCGCAAATCGTCCACGGGAATGTTCACCGCCCCGGGGATCGTCCCGGCTTCGACCTCTGCGGGCGTCCGCACATCCAGCAAAAACTGATTGTCCGCCGGACTGATCGTATCTTCGACGTGGCAGATCGCCGCATCACCGCTGAGCATATTGGCCGCGACAAAACCGGCATAGTTGACCGGGTCCTTGGCCGAGCCAAACGGCGGCGCGTAACACAGTTCCATTTCCTGCAGGTCGTACACTGTCAGGCCGGATCGCATCGCGACGGCGAGGATGTCGATACGCTTGTCCACACCTTCGGTACCCACGGCTTGGGCGCCGAGAATTTTGGCGGTTTTCGGATCGAACAACAGCTTCAAGCTCATCTGTACCGCGCCGGGATAGTAACCGGCGTGGTTAGCCGGATGAACAAATATCTTTTCGTAATCCAGGCCCGCACGTTTGAGGCCTTTTTCGTTCATTCCGGTCGTGGCGACGGCGAGGTTGAAGACTTTACAGATCGCGGTGCCCTGTGTGCTGTGATAGGCACTTTCCTTGCCGCAAATGTTGTCGGCAATAATACGGCCCTGCCGATTCGCCGGGCCGGCCAGCGGGATCAGCGTCTGGAAACTACCAATAAAATCAGTGACCTCCACCGCGTCACCGGCGGCGTAGATCGATTCGTCGCTGGTCTGCATCTGTTCGTTCACGGCGATGCCGCCGCGGTCGCCGAGTTTCAACCCGGCCTCTTTAGCCAAGTGTGCTTCCGGACGGACTCCGATCGCCATGATCACCATCTGGACCGTCAGGGGCTTGCCGTCACTGAGATAAACAGTCAAATCGTCGTCGGTTTCGGCAATCTTTGTAACGCTGTTGTTCAATCGCAGGTCAACGCCGTGCAATTGCAGTTCCTGGTGCAGCGGCGCCGCCATTTCCGGGTCCACCGTGCCCATCACCTGCGGGGCCAGTTCCACCAGCGAAACCTTTACGCCGCGATCAATGAGCGCTTCGGCCATTTCCAGGCCGATGTAGCCGCCGCCAACGACGACCGCGCTTTTGACGGTTCCGTCATCGACGCCTTTTTTGATCGCGTCCATATCCGGGATGTTCCGCAGGGTAAAGACGCCTTTGCTGTCGGCGCCGGGGATCGGCGGGCAGATCGGCTCGGCGCCGGGACTGAGGACAAGCGTGTCGTAAGACTCCGTGGAGTCCTCGCCGGTCTTCAGGTCACGCACCTGAATGGTTTTGGCCTGCCGGTCGATACTGAGAACCTCGGTCTGCGTACGCACATCGATACCGAACCGCACATGCATCTTCTCCGGGGTCTGCACCAGCAGACGATCCCGCTCTTTGATCACATTGCCGATATGATACGGCAAACCGCAGTTGGCGAACGAGATATACTCGCCGCGTTCAAACATCACGATTTCCGCGTTTTCATCCAACCGACGCAAACGCGCCGCGGCCGAAGCCCCCCCGGCTACACCGCCAACAATTAACACCCGTTTTTTTGACGCCATCAATTTCTCCGATACTCTCTTAAGGTTTCAAACTTCTCAGGGTTCGCTGTTACAGACTCTTTGCAACCACCTCAGCGGCTTTTATCAACGGATACGCCGTCGGCGGTCCGGTCAATAATGGGTGTGTGCCGATCTGGGCCGTCAAAATAGAATTAATACTCATTTGATTTTGAATCACCAGCCCGATCAAATTTGTTAATTCACCCACACTCAGGCCGCCCATCACTTCGCCGCCGAGTATAACGCCCGATTCTCTGGCAACAATCAGCTTTATCACCTGCTTATGTGTATCCGGCAAAGAGCCCGGATGCCTGTCAACGCCCTCAAAAGTACCGGTAACAACATCAAAACCCTCCTTTTTCGCCATATCCTCAGTCAAACCCGCCGCTCCAAAGCCGGTGCCGCCAATCGCGGTTGAAAAGATAGCAATGGTTCCGCTGAGCGTCTTCAGTGTGGACAATTTATACAAATTCATCCCCGCAACTCTTGCCTCGGCACACGCCGTCGAAGCAAGCATGATGCTGTTTTGCTTTCGGGTAATAAAGTCACGCTTTTCGGCACAGTCACCCACCGCGAAAATATCGGAATTCTGGGTTCTCATATATTCGTCAACCACAATAAAGCCCCAATCTGTAACGGCCAGACCGGACTTTTCCGCCAGTGCTGTATTCGGCCTATATCCCATAGACAAAATAACGGCTTCGGCCTCAATGGTTTCTTCGTTGTTCAGCAAAATGCCGCTGACCTTCGTATCGCCGACAATTTCTTTTACGCCGCTGTTGGTTTTCAGATGAACGCCTCTTTCCTGAAGCAGGTCTTCGGCCCTTACGGCCAGTTCTTTGTCAAACGCCAGACCCAGAATATTCGGCAATATCTCGACCAGCGTTACATCCTTACCGCATTTATTCAGTTCGTCGGAAACTTCAACACCAATAAATCCCGCACCGACGGTAATAATCTTTTTGAAACGCTCTATTTTATTCAGTACTTCAGCGATATACTTTTTGTTCTTGGGAATCACAAAAACATTCTCAAGATCGGCACCTTTGAGCCACTTAGGAACCGATGGAGATGATCCCGTTGCAAACACCAGTTTCTCAAAACTAACGACTGTCCCATCCTGAAGCAAACAGGTCTTTTCGTTCTGATTCACTTCCATTGCTTCTGAGACAATTAAATCCACACCGGCTTTTGACAAAACCGCATCGGGAATAATGTTTTTTTCAACACTGTCCAACGAGCCGAATACATAAGGAATTCCGCACGGAACCAAAACCTGCTGTTCCTTGCGAACCAATAAAACATCTTTTTCCGGGTAATTACTCTTGGCTGTTACCGCTGTAACAATGCCGGCCGCGCTGCCGCCGATAACCAGCACATCTGTCCTTTTCATAAGGATCCTTTCTTGAAATTGTTTAGTTGTTTGTTTTTTTATAAAATTCATGGAAGGCACTTTCGGCCGCCAGAGAAATCGGTTCAATACCCGGATCCGGAGACAGTTCCGGCTGGCCCGCACAGCGAAGCGTTGACATATCCAGCGCCGTCATCTCATTTCGAATCGCCAAAGCGATCACATCAATATGCTTGGCGGGAGCAACGGTATCGCTGACAATCTGGCCGCCGATGATTTTTTCGCTTTTCTTATCAAACACCATCTTCACCGTGTACGCTTTTCGGCCCTTCATCATCGAGTGCATACTGATCGAACTCTGCCGGGCCGCCACGGTTTCGATGCCGTTTTCAGCGGCCTGCGACTCGGTCAGCCCGGCGCCGGCGATTGACTTATCAAAAAACTGTGTCCCAAAGCTGTTGATAAAACCGGGGTATTTCAGGTTGTAGCCCAGAATATTTTTCGCGACGAGCCGGCCCCCGATAACCGCGTTCGGCCGCAACCGGCCCGCGGACACTTTGCCGGTTACAAAATTTTCATATTCAATAACATCGCCGGCGGCGTAAATATCCGGATCGGAGGTCTGAAGGTATTCGTTGACCTTCAGGCCGAACTGGCCAATTTCCAGCTCTGCGTTTTTAGCCAAATCGGTATTGGGTTTGACGCCGCCGGACATAATCACCATCTCCGCCTCAATTGTTTCGCCGGAGGACAGTTCAACACTCTGAACCTGTGTTTCACCCTTGATGGACTTGACCATTTGACCGCACTTCAGACCCACGCCCTTTTCGAGGATATACTTTTCCAGATCCTCGCTCATATCCACATCGAGCACACCTGACATCACATGCTCCATTTTCTCAACAATGGTGACTTTCAGGCCATGTTGCGCAGACAAATACGCAATCTCCAATCCAATTGCCCCAGCGCCGACCAAAACCATATTTTTAACACGCTTGGAATTGATCCAGTTAAAGATATTAACCGCATCCCCGCTCGTCCGAAGCGTAAACACACCGCCCAGATCGACGCCCTGAATAGGGAAGAGCATCGGACTTGCCCCCGTCGCCAAAACGAGCTTATCATAAGGATAGCTCATCCCGTCGGCTGTGGTTACTTTTTTAGACGCCTTATCGATACCGACGGCCTTAACATTTACCAGATTAATGCCCGGCTCGGTAAAAATTTTGTCGTCTTTATAAGACGCATCAACTGTTACATTTCCCGTTGCCACATACGGTGTTGCACACCGGGTCAGTAATCCCCTTTCCTCTTGTTCTCTGATGATGGTTACATCCAGTGAGGGGTTTAGTTTTTTCAGCATCCGCGCGGCCAAAGCACCGGATCCGGAGCATCCAATTACGACGATTTTATTGAGATTTTCCACAGTCATTCCAATTCCCGTAATTCACAAAGATTTTCAATTAACATCCGAACACTTTTACATTCACCCGTCAGCAGTTTAACACCCTTGCCTTCCGCTTCTTTTCGGATGGTCGGGCATATTTTCGGCACGGGTTGATAAATGGCTTCTGTATCCAGTGAACTGACAGCGGAAATACAATCTCCGCAGTCCTCTCTGGGCAGAATCTCCAAAACATCCTTGGCCAGATCATAAATAGCGATTAATTTTGCCGCCCCCAAGGCCACAATCGTACTGTCTCTGCCGGCATCCTCTGTGAGTCCCATTGCGATTCGCATACTCATACAGCTAAATCCCGCAATTTTTCTGGATGCACGTAATCAACCCGGGCAGTTGCGGCGAGGCAATCTGGTAATAAACCGTCCTGCCCCTTCGCTCACTATTCAGCAGACCGTGCCCTTTCAAAAGCCGCAGATGTTCGCAGGTCTGATTGGGGTTGGCGCTGCACGCCTCGGCGATTTCATGCACCGCAAACTCACCCTGCATCAGAATATTGACCATCTTTAACCGCACCGGATGCGCCATCACCTTCAGGCACTCAGCGGCGTTTTCAAACGCCTCATCCGGCAGTAAATCCAACTTTTCCATCGTTATTCCCATTTTTTTCACCATTCTTGTTCAAAAATTTCCGCTCATTCTCGGCTAAGTACCGCAGGAGCCGCAGGTTACGATTTATCGCGGAAACTTCCCACCCATAAGATCTCCAAAGCCATTGCTTTTCTTTACGTATCAATATATCGAGAGTTCTCGATATATCAATATATTTTTTGGAATTTATTCTATTTCTTCGAAATTAAAGGGAAAAACAGCGTTTTTGGTCTAATTTTCCTGAATTGACTCGATTTTGGCTTTGGCGTCGTTGTAGGCGGCATTGCCGAGGCGGCTGATGACGGTCTCTCGTTCGGGGTACATGATCCGGAACTGGGCACGGTAGACGTCCTCGATCTCGACGGCGGTTTGGTAGTGACATAAGGCGACATCGTCCCGCTTTAACTGTTCAGAAACAGCGGCAAGATCATAATGCAGCTTGCCGGAACCGGGATACCTCGCTATCGCCTGTTGGAGTTTTTCAAACGCCGCCTGCAGGTGTTTTTCTTTTTTGTCACCGTCGGCCTGCTCGGCCAGCAACATATTGGTCCTCCCCAGCAAACGCCATGGCTTAAAGTCCGCCGGATTTCGCGCTGCGGCGGTATGGGCAAATTCGATCGCTTTTTCAAGAAACCGCGGGTCTTTATTGGTCCGCTGCTGCTGGTAGGCCTGCTTGAACATCAGAGCGCTTTTGTATGCCGTTTTTGACGAGAAGTTATCAGCGGCAATTGCTGTTTCGATTAGCTTGATACGTCGAACATCGTCGCCCATCGCCTGCTTGAGGAAGCGTTCGGCACGCATCGGCGGAAGCAGTACAGCGGCCGAATAGAGAATGCTGAAAAGAGCCAACCCCGCGAACAGGCCCAATCGCTTTGAAGGATCAAGTATGGGAGTGTCCTGCGGCGTATTTTCGGTATTGTGTATTTGTGCAGCCAGGATCGCAACGAACAGCCAGAAAACCCCGAAGTTGCCCGGCTCAAAGATCGCGAAATCGATCAGGTTGTGAATCAGCACCGCAACCAATCCGCACATCAAAGCAACGGACAGCCGATTATTTCGCCCATGGACCGATACATCCCCAATGGATGCAACTCGCAACAGGACAAACGCCAATATGAACACGCCCGCAGGAAACAGATACAGCACAAGGTAAGCCGCAGACCGGACATCGACCTTCTGATACAAAAACTCCGCATCCACCAGCAGCGGCCGAACAAATAACAAACTCGCCGCACTGGCTGCCAACAGGCCGATCCATAACGTACTTTTGTCCGGTGCTGGTGATCCACATGATTCATTAAGTGCCTGGCTGTTTTCATTCAAACAGCGGCACACTTTATGCAGCGGCAGCAATACCGCGGCCAGGAACGTGATCAAGCCCAGCGGGCCGTACTGGCTCAGCAGTGACAGGACCCAGTTATGCGGATTCTGGACGGTTTCGGACGCAGCGGGCACCTTATAGTGTGTATAAAAATCCGGGAAGTTGCCGCCGCCAATGCCGGTGAAAATATGGTCGCGGGTCATTGCCGCAGCACTGGTCCAATACTGCCAGCGAACGAGCATTGAGTTGCCGCCGGGCAGGCGGCCATGCTCAAGGCCGTAAGCAACCGCCACACCGACAACCAGCACCATCAGCAGCAATACCAGGATTCCGAATGCCCGCCGATATTTCCAAATGCTTTTTCCAAAGAGGCACACTATGACAAACAATCCCAGCCCCAGCGTAAACGCCCCGATGCCGCCTTTGCTCTGGGTCAGAAGAAGTCCGAACAGGACGATTCCGAACGCCAGTATATAACAGACCAGTGCCGCGATCTGCTCCTGAGACATTTTTTTTCCGAGTGTCTGCAGGCAAAGCCCTAATCCGGCAAAGACAGCAAACAGGAAAAAAGATGCGGTTGAGTTGCTGGTCATCAGGAATCCGCGGATATCTTTGGAATAGAGCCGATGCTCATACATCCAATGCTCCATCGAATCCGGCTCGATACCCTGCTTTTGGAGGTGTTCGGCACGGTTGGCCTCGTAGTCTTCGATAAGCGTTTGGTTCGAGGAGGCCTGTTGATCGACACACTGGACCGTCGCGGCGATACCTACCGACAAAATCAGAAACAACGCCAGCCGTATCTTTGCCGCCGAAGTCAGCAGCTGCACCAGCAGCAACCCCGCAAGCATCGGCGTCGCTAAGGTTGCAAGATCCGTCACGGCGGAGCGTTTGTCAGAGGCGAAGACCGCCGACAGGATGCCCGCGATAATAAAAGCACCGACTGCGATTCCGAATCCCGTCTTGCGCCAGCAGAATTGTCCGCGGAGTATCACGGCGAGAAACCACAGACCGATGCAGGCCAGCAATGCGATCGATGTCAGCAGACTGACAATTTCGGAACTGAGAAACAACCGCGTCTGCGACTGGTCGATAAGTGGACTTTCTATAACCATCGCGCGCAGAACGGTCAGGCCCAACACAATGCACAACACCGCATTGTCAAACCATCGTATTGCCGGCGATATCTTCGGTGCGAAGGTCATTGGCCCTCCCTGCTGCCGGCCGCTTCAAGGATCGCGACAAAGATCAGCACCATGATGGTTTGTGCGGCAATTAACACGGCTCCGACTTTGTCGGCCTGCTGCAAGAGAATCGCGCCCAGGCCGGTACACAGCGTGGCTAAGTAAAGCGTCAGGGCGACCTGCCTATCGGACAGGCCGCGGCGTCTGAGACGGTGGGAGAAATGCTGGGTATCGCCGACGAAAGGGCTTTTGCCCTGTTTGAGCCGCAGAAAGGTGACGCTGATAAAATCGTATAACGGTACCGCCATCACGATCGCCGGCATGAAGACCGAGTACAGTTTGGTGCCTGCCTCGGGATTGTAATAGGTCGTCCGCAGTGTCAGCAGTGCCACGAAAAAGCCCACCACCATCGAACCACAATCGCCCATGAAAATTTTCGCGGGCGGGAAGTTGAACAGCAGAAAGCCCAGCAGGGAACCGGCAAAGACCATCCCCATGGCTCCGACAAAAATCTGCCCGCTGCGCATGGCCGCGGCCATGAGTACGCACGTTGCGATCAGAGCAATGCCGGTGCTGGCGCCGTCCATATTGTCGAGGAAGTTGAACGCATTGATCATCAACACAATCCAGAACACCGAAAGGACGGTGGTGATGAGTTTGTTTTCGATGAACATTTCCACGCGGATATCGGCAAACCAGGCGGCAATAAACGCTGCGGCGAACTGAAGCGCCAGCTTGACAAACGGCCCCAGATGTTTTTTATCGTCCCACAGGCCCATCAGATGCAGGATAAACGCTGCGGCGATCACAATCAGAAGGTCATTGATCTTGCCCATAAATCCGGCGGCGTGCCGTGCGATGGAGTCGTCAATAAAGTCCAGATATCCCGGTACGATAACGAACTTCACAATCGCCGCTCCGGCCAGGATGAACACGGCGATCGTCCAGAATATCGCTATGCCGCCGCCGAGGGCGATGATGTTGCGATTGTAGCGATCTTCACGCGGGCGGGAAACAAAGCCCGTGCGGACAGACCACCGCTTAACACAGGCGGTCAGGACCGCACTGCATATAAATGCCGCAAGGGGAAGAACAACTGCTGCGATTGTCAAGTGACTAATGGTCGTTCTCCTTATCGATATTATCACTCATATTTGATTCATTATTAACACTTTGAATAGCTCCAGATGTTTTAAACGTTAGTACCTTTTTATCGTAATCAATCGTTGCTTTTAAGGTTACAAATACCGGACCTCCAATGATACCGTCAATATCCGGTTTGTCAGGAAAGGCCGGTAGCACAGGACAATTATTGGCAGCTATTTTAATATGGTCAGGAAATTCAATTACAAATCTCTCAACGCGATTACTTTCGACAATCCCACCAGCAGTATAGCCCATCTCTGCCTTGCCAATAACTTCCAAGTTAAATTTGTCCAATTTATTCTCAAAAAGACAAATTGTTTCCGAGCCCGTATCGAGCATCATCTTGCAAGTTATTCCATTGAGTTGGCATTCTATCACACTCATAAGTCCATCGTATTCTAATGGAATCTGTGTTGTAACAGGATTTGGTGGGACCTGAATATTGAATGTGGGGGATGTATTGCTGCCAGATTGTGTGATCCCGTCGTTATTTTCTTTGCATGAAGAAAGTTGTAAAATACCAAAAATTGAGAATAGGATACACAAGTGATAAAATCTAATCATATTCACACCTTTCGACATATCAGCGTGGGCACGGCCCACCCTACTTTCTACTTTCGTTCGCGCAACTGCTGAACGAGTTTTTGACGCACCTCGCTCAGATACGCATTATACCGTCCGCTCTTGTAATCGGGAAATGTAAAAGGGAAGGTTTCCCATTTTCCCTTGTTGTAGGTGAGTGTTACTTCGGCGTACATGTGATTGCCGATGTAGATGCGATGGGCGAAATTTTTTGTCGAGGCCAGCACCAGCTTGGACGGCTCGATAAAGCCGGGATCGAAATTGACCGGCCGGGGATACGGCGTGTCCATCCGTGGTACCAGATCCTGTTCCATGCGGTTTGTCTCATGCTTGATGGCGGCCAACCGCCCCGGGTCGATCAGGTTCTCAAACGCCATAAACTGCCGCACCATGTTCGGCCCGGCCTCGCTCTCATAATACTCCGTCATATCAAACGGCCAGACCTCGCTGACAAGGTCGGCCTCGCCATAGGCATCCAGCAGAACGCCTCGCGAAATCGCCAACGCGGATTCATCACACGCCAAAATCCCCACGATCAGCTTAACCGGTTGGATGTCCTGTATTTCCCACATGATCAGAAACTCATACCCTTAAGTAACATAACGTTTAAGCCAAAATGACACATAGGGTTCATCCGAACCATCACATATTTCAGAAAAACACTCACAACCACCGTCCAAATTGTTCACATGAAAAGGTAACTTGCATATTTTGGGATCAATATAATTGCAATTATCCAATTTAGTCAAATCTTTGATCTTTGCACATAAATCCTTGAAGCCGGGAATTTCTTCCATGCCTTTTTCAGAGTAGTCAGGAAGTGGGGTAGATTCTTTAAGAGTTAAGATATATTCGGATGGATACTGTGCCAATTCATCTAAACAAAAACGAATATACTTTTTTTCCAAGCTGTGATCATTTTCAATCCGATCCTGCTCTTTACAGAATTCGGCTATTTCATCGAAACTCATTTCGGAAAATATCTTTTGTTCGTCATTTGATTTAAATCCTGAATTTAACAACTTTGTTTCGTCTATTGATGGCCCTTTTGTAAAAATTATAATAAGAATAATCCCCAAAAGCGCCAACACCGCCACCGCCAAACCTATTAAAGACAAGAAAGTCATCTTTTAGTTCTCTTTGTTGAATAAGCCGTTTCCAAAAGCTCCCATAAAAAAGGCGGGGGTTAGCCCGCCTTAAAAGTTTACGATTTTGGCTCGTTGAGTTTAGCTTTCATATCCGCCACTATCTTGGCGACTTGTTGGGCGGCGGTGTCGATGGGCAATGTGCTGCGGTCGGGTTCGGATCGCAGTTTCAGTTCGACATTGCCTTCGGCGAGTGACTTTTTGCCGATGGTGACACGGATCGGGATCCCCAGCAGGTCGGCGTCTTTAAACTTCACGCCGCCGCGGGCTTTGCGGTCGTCGATGAGGACCTCCATGCCTGCATCCAGCAACTGCTGGTAGATTTTTTCCGCCGCTTCGACGATCTCGTCTTCTTTTCCGGCGGGGGTCACGATGACCTCCCACGGTGCGATCGAAATCGGCAGGATCATGCCGTTTTCGTCGTGGCCGTTCTCAACCGCCGAGGCGATGATGCGGTTGATGCCGATACCGTAACAACCCATCAGTAAATCACGCTGCTTGCCGTCTTCACCAAGGCAGTTGGCTCCGAGTTTTCTGCTGTACTTGTCGCCCAGTTTAAAGACCTGCCCCACCTCGATGCCGCGTTTGAACAGCAGCTTTTTACCTTCGTAGGTATCGCCCTCAACCGCGTTGCGAATATCGACCACCTGCACATTTTCACCGTCAGTCGGAAAATCGCGTCCGGGGACGACATTGGTAATATGGTAATCGGTTTTATTGGCACCGGTCGCCCCGACGGCCATCGCCGCGACGGCATGGTCGATAAAGACCTTGCCGACCTTATCGCACAGACCCACCGGCCCGGCAAAACCCACCGCCGCACCGGTCAGTTTAACAACTGCCGCCTCATCGGCCATTTCATGATGCGCTCCGTCCAGCAGACGGGTCAGTTTTTCCGGGTTGGCCTCATGGTCACCGCGAACCAGCACAACAACGATCTCCTCGCCACAGGTATAGATCAGCGTCTTGATAAGTTGGTCCGGCGGCAATTTCAAAAACGCGCACACATCCTCAATCGTTCCCGTTTTGGGCGTATGTACCTCTTGGGCCGCACCCGCCTCAACGGCGGGCTGTTTGGGCAGCGCATCGACCGGAGCTTTTTCGATGTTCCAGGCTTGTTTATCATCGGCGGTATAAACGATCACATCCTCGCCGTTCTCGCACGGCACGGTAAACTGATGCGAACCGCTGCCGCCCATCTCGCCGGACTCGGCCAGCACGATGACATAGTCTACGCCGCACCGCTCAAACACCCGGCAATAGGCGTTGTACATATCCATATAGGTCTTGTGCAGGCAATCCTCGCCAAGGTGGAAGCTGTACGCATCCTTCATGATAAATTCGCGCGAGCGCAGCACGCCAAACCGTGGGCGAAATTCGTCACGGTACTTGGTGTTGATCTGGTACAGGTTCATCGGAAGCTGTTTGTACGAATTGATCTCGTTGGCCCCGAGAAAGGTAAACCCCTCTTCGGCCGTCGGCGAGAGTACATTGCCGCGGCCGTGGCGGTCGGTGAATTGGCCGAGCGTCTCGCCGTAGTCCACATCGCGGCCGGTCTGCTGCCACAAATCCAGCGGCTGAATCATCGGCATCAGCATTTCCTGTGCCCCGGCACGATTCATCTCCTCCCGCACGATCTGTTCGACCTTGCGGATCATTCGATAGCCGGCGGGCAGATAGATATACGTGCCGCTGGCCAGTTTTCGCATCAGGCCCGCACGCAGCATGAGTTGATGGCTGATGATCTCCGCATCCGCGGGCACTTCCTTGACTGTCGGTATCAATGTTTGACTGTATCGCATTCTTTATTCCATTTTAAATAATAATTTCACCATGAAGGACATGAAGTTCAGGAAGATATAATAATTATTTTTCCTTCGTGTTCTTCAAGTACTTCATGGTTTACTCCCTTAGTCCGCAACATCGAGGTCGCTGCGGATCTCGTTATAAAATTCGGCATATTTGTCTTTGTTCTCTGTCTTTCGCATACGAATCGCCGCACGCGGGTGCTGGTTCAGGATACCGGTCACCGCATACGGGATCATGTAACCCCACTCGATCTCTTCCCGCATGGGGATCATGTAATCCTGGATAACACGCAAAATCGGCTCCAAGTCAAACTTGGGATTTTTCAGAAAGCCCATCAGCAGTTCCAGCGGACAGTTGCCCGCGCCGCGGCCGATGCCGAACAGCGAGGCATCCAACAGGTTGGCTCCCTTTCGAATGCCTTCTACCGTGTTGGCAAACCCAAGCTGCTGGTTGTTATGGCAGTGCATCCCGATACGCTTGCCCGGAAGATGTTCCTGGAACAGCTTGACCATATAATGAATCTGCTCGCTGAAAAAGTAACCGAAACTGTCCACCACATAAACCGTGCCGGTCGGGGTCTTGGCAACCTGGTCCAATGCCTCAATGAGATCGAACTCATTTTCCCGCGAGATCGCCATGATGTTAATACAGGTTTCATAGCCCAGATCAGTAACCTTATCGCACAGGGCAATGGCCTTGTCAACATCTTTGACATAGGTCGCAATGCGGATCATATCGACCGGGCTTTCATCGACGGGTTTGAATTCCTGTTCCAGTACACGGTGCGCATCGACCATAATGCTGATCTTCACATCCGACTCAATGCCGTCGATGATCTCGCTGATCTTGTTGTCGTCGCAGTACTTCCATGCTCCAAACTCCTTCGGATCGGCGACCTGTCGGCTGGACCGATAGCCCATCTCCATATAATCGGCGCCGGCGTTGCTGACGGCCTTATAAACGGCGCGGACAAATTCATCCGTGAAATAGTGGTTGTTGATCAGCCCTCCGTCGCGGATCGTACAATCCAATACTTTAATTTCTTCTCTGTACATGACTTCTCCGATTCCTGATTTTATTTGCGTTTATTCGTACATTTCATCAAGACACGACTCAACAATGTCCTGCGAGACATCGTGTGCCCACTGCCCGTCTCTGCACAGGGTTTTCCCCAGCGATTCAAGCAGAATAAACCGGGGCCATCGGCCAACGGCTTTTTTGTCTTTTCGCAGCAGTTCGATCAATCGCTCCTTTTTTATATCCGGCGGAATTACTGTCGGCATACCCAGCTTTTTCAAAAGCCCTTCGATTCGCTCAAGACGATCATCCGTCGCCAGTCCCAACGCCCGTTCGAGTTTGCCCGCGGCGATCATCCCGATGCCCACTGATTCGCCGTGCAGCAGGTCAAACCCGCTGGCCGACTCGACCGCGTGGCCGATGGTATGACCGTAGTTGAGTATCCGCCGCAGGTTTTTCTCGGTCGGGTCCTGCCGGACCACGTCGGCCTTGATGCGGCAATTGGTGTAAGCGATCTGCTCAAGAACGGGCATGTCCTTATTCAGAATCGCATCGATATTTGCCTCGAAAAACGCGAAGTAGTCCGCATCCCGGATCGCGGCGTGCTTGACCGACTCAACCAACCCGGCGCGGTACTGCCGGTCATCCAGCGTGGTCAATGTCTCGACATCAATATACACCGCCGCCGGCTGCCAGAAGGCGCCAAAGGCGTTCTTGCTGACGGAACTGTCCACCCCGGTCTTGCCGCCGACACTGGAATCGGCCTGCGAAACCGTCGTCGTCGGGATCTGAACGACCGGAATGCCGCGCTTGAAAATCGCCGCGGCGAATCCGGCAATATCGCCGACCGTTCCGCCGCCGAGCGCAATGATAATACTGTCGCGGCCGAGAACGTTTTTTTCCATGGCTTCAATGATCTCGACCACCGTCTGGATATGTTTGGATGTTTCCCCGGGCGGGTCAATGACATAGCTCGGCACGCTTTCGCCGCCGAGGAGCGTTTTAAAATGGCCTGCCTTGACCAGTTCCGCATCGGTAACGATAAACGGATTGCGCTTTGGCCATTGGCTTTGAATCTGCCGCCAAAGGTCGGACAGCATCCCGCGACCAATGGTAATCGTATAGCCGGATTGGGCAACCGCCGGGATCGTTACATCAAGTTTTTGCTCTTTATGTCCCATTTATCCGTCGAAATCCCTGTTTTTGTTCATAGAATCATGCCATTATACAGAAATCGCCCGATTTTGCAACGAGTTTGCGATAGGAATCCAGTAACAACAATGACAATCCTGGCGATATCATTGTCGCCGCCTAAAGATTAATTTTTGTGTGGTGGCATGGTCAAACTTGTTTGGCCATGTGATAACGCTGCGCTTCTCTGTCTTGTCCACGGCCAAGCACAGCTTGACCGTGCCACCCGTTAAGGATACAATGTTACCCCGACCACCCGTCGCGGTTAATATGAGATCGCCGTATGGATGTCGTATTGGTTCAGGCCGTCGCGGCCGTTGAGGTCGGCCAGTTCGATCAGGAAGGTCAGGCCGGCGATCTGGCCGCCGAGTTTTTCCACGAGTTCGCACGCCGCGACCATTGTTCCGCCGGTGGCCAGCAGGTCATCGACCATTAAGACCCTTGTTCCGGGTGATACTGCATCGGTATGCACTTCGACTGAATCCGTGCCGTACTCCAATCCATAGCTGACCGAGTGTGTCTCGTAAGGCAGCTTGCCCTGTTTGCGAATCGGCACAAAGCCGGCGCCCAATGCCTTGGCGACCGCCGAGCCAAAGATAAACCCCCGTGCCTCCACTGCCGCGACCACATCAATCCCGGCTTCGGCAAAGGGTTCGGCTAATACCTCGATCGCTTTTTCCAACGCCTGTGCGTTGGCCAGCAAAGGGGTAATATCCCGAAACAGAATGCCCGGCTTGGGAAAGTCCGGAATATCCCGAATGAATTGTCTCAAGTCCAACGGTTCTTTTTTCACAGCACATCCTCTACTATTGGCCAATAAAAAAGGCGAAGTCCGCCGGAACTTCGCCTTGTCAGTTTGCTTATCGCTTTTTGCCCGCTATGCCATCAAAAACTCGTTCAATTGGGCAAGTGCGTTTTTTTGTAACTGACGAACGCGCTCCCGCGTCAGTCCCAGTTGTTTTCCGATCTGCTTGAGGGTCAACGGTTCGGCACCACCGAGGCCAAACCGCAAACGCAGCACCTCAGCCTCTCTCGGGTCAATCTCATCCAGCAAGGCCAATGCCTTCTGCAGATCTTCATGGGTGCCGAGATGTTCCTCAGGCAATATGATTGTATCATCTTCAATCGCTTCGTCAAGGCCGGCGTTTGGATCGGCGGAATCATACTGGAACCCGTTATCCACGACCGACACGACATCCCGAATGGCCCGTGCCTTTCGCAGCGGCACTTTCATGACGGTGGCCATTTCGTCCAGGCTGACGGTCCGGCCCAGCCGCGATTCCTGTTCCGCATAGACCTGCCGCCACTGGTTGATCAATTCGACCATATAAGTCGGAATATGGATCGGTTGCGAATTGCTCAGAATCGCCCGTTTGATCGCCTGCTTGACCCACCATGCCGCATAGGTACTGAACCGCACACCGTGATCCGGGTCAAATGTGTCCACTGCCCGCAGCAGACCGAGATTGCCCTCTTCGATCAAATCACCCAGGGTCAGGTTTCGGCCGGAGAATTTTTTAGCGATGTTGACGACCAGGCGAAGATTACTTCGAACCAATCGTTCACGAGCAAAAGGGTCGTTTTGTTCGAGAACCGCGGTTGCCAGGGTTTTTTCGTCCTCCCAGGTCAACAGCGGGGATTCATCAATTTCTTTTAGATATTCTTTAATCGTTGCATCAAAAGCCATAGCACTCACTCCTGTTGTGTAATTGACATTGAATTCTTATTTTTTTTCACAACAGGCCCTTATTATAGGGCCAACAGGGCGTGCCGCAAAAAGCAACACGCCCTGTGGAGTGTATCGACTATTCACCACCGGCGGTTAACTTCCCGCAAGCGGTTTTAAGCAACTATATTTTCAACTAAACTATGCTTCCTGTTCCGGTTCTTTCGGTTTCGGCATGGAGATACTCAGCGAATCCGGCATGAGGTCGCCGTCGAGTCCGCCGCGGCGCTGAACCGGTTCGACCTCTTCAGCCTTGGGCTTAGTCGTTTCATCGGTCGCGGTTGTACCGTCTTCGGCTTCCTTGTCTTCGGCCGCCCACTGGACACGCCGCAAGCTCAAACCAATTTTGCGGGAGTCCGTATCGACCCGCAGAATTTTAACCTCGAGCTCGTCACCGATCTTCACGACATCCTGCGGCGAATCAACCTTGTCATCTGAAATCTCAGAGATGTGCAGCAAGCCTTCCAACTCCGACTCCAACTCAATAAAGACGCCGAAATTAGTCAGCTTCGTAACAGCGCCCTTAACGACCTGGCCCGCAATATATTTTTCCGGAATCGCATGCGCCCACGGGTCCTCGGTCAATTGCTTGATCCCCAGTGAAACGCGATGTTTTTCTTCGTCCACTTCGAGAACCAGCGCTTTGACCTCCTGGCCCTTTTGCAGTGCTTCGCCCGGATGGTTGAACTTCTTGGTCCAGCTCAGGTCGGAAATGTGGATCAGGCCGTCAATGCCCGGCTCAATTTCCACAAACGCGCCATAGTTCGTCAGACTGGTAACCTTCGTGTCCACAATGGTACCGACCGGATATTTCTGACTGGCCACGCTCCACGGGTTGGTTTCAAGCTGCTTGAGACCTAGTGAGATCTCCTGTTTGTCCTTGTTGACTTCGAGCACCTGCACTTCGACTTCTTCGCTCAGATTGAGAATATCGCCGGGGTGACCAATGCGTTTGGTCCAGCTCATCTCACTGATGTGGATCAGCCCTTCAATGCCCTCTTCCAAACGAACAAAGGCGCCATAGTTCATAATATTGACGATCGTGCCGGTTACCTTGCTGCCAATCGGATAACGTGCTTCGACATTTTCCCACGGGCTTTCGCTCTTTTGCTTCAGGCCCAGCGAGATCTTTTCGTTTTCCTTGTCCACACCGATGACCACGCATTCGATCTCCTGATCCAACTCGACCAGTTCGGACGGATGCGAAATACGGCCCCAGCTCAGGTCGGAAATATGCAGCAGACCGTCTAAACCGCCAAGGTCCACGAACACACCAAAGTCCGCGATGTTTTTGACAACACCGGTGCGGATCTGGCCCTCTTCGATCTCGGCGAGGATCTTTTCCTTGCTGGCATGACGATCTTCTTCGATGATCTTACGGCGAGAGACCACGATGTTGTGGTTTTCGGTATCGATCTTGAGGATCTTACATTCAATTTCCTGCCCGATGAACCGGCTGATATCGCCGGGCTTGCGGATGTCAACCTGTGAAGCCGGCAGGAACACCGGAACACCGATGTCGACCAGCAGACCACCCTTGATACGGCGGCTGACTATACCCTTGACAATGTCGCCTTCGGCATTGCTTTCGATAACGCGTTCCCAGCCGCGAATGCGGTCGGCTTTGCGTTTGCTCAGCAGAATGCCGCTGACAGCATCCATTTCTTCCAGAAGGACTTCGATCTCTTTGCCCGCGACGATCTCTTCGGGATCGTCAAACTCGCTGGCTTCGACCATACCCTCGCTCTTAAGCCCCAACTCCACGATGACATCGTTGCCTAATTGGGTCACAATTTTACCCTTTACGATGGTGCCGGGAGCAAGTGCTTCGACCTTCTTGGCCAGTTCTTCTTCAAGCAGTTGCGTGTGTTCAGAGGTGAAAAGTTCGTTGACTTGCTGCTCGATCTGATCATTGGAAAGACCGAGCTTGTTGATGAGGTTTCTATCTACCATTTGAAATCTCCTGTGGAGTCTGTTGTCAGCTGCAATTGCGCCCCACATTTACGCAATCCGCTTTTACCTCAATTAATATTAAGGTTCATAAAAAAGGGCATTGGCTACACCGCCAATGCGTTTTTACACTAAATCCATTATTGCCTCTGGACTTCTAAGCATTTTCGGCAGACGAATCAAAACTTTCGAGGTTTTGTACAAACTCTTCGATGACCTCGTCCGGAGTTGAAGCCCCGGCAGTCACGCCCGCCGTCGTCTTCCCGAAAAGACAGTTTTTATCAAGTTCGCTCCAGTTTTGCAAGTGATAAGTCTGTGAATTATGCTTTTCGCACAATTCGGCCAGTTTCCGGGTATTGGCGCTGTGCAGGCCGCCCAGAACAAACATCACATCGACCTGTCGACAGAGCTTGACCGCGGCTGTCTGCCGCTCCTTGGTTTCCCGGCACAGCGTATTGATAACCTTCATCTCGGAAAAGCCCTTGCGGGAGATCGCCGCGATCATATCCGCAAAATGATCCGGGCTTTGGGTGGTCTGGCAGATAACCCCTAACTTCTTGCTTAGACTGATCTTATCTAAATCTTTCGGGGCCGCGATAACCACAACATCATCCGTGGAACCCACGACGGCCTTAACCTCCGGATGGTTCTTGTCGCCAATCATGATGACCTTGTAACCTTCCTCATTGAGCTGGCGGGCGATCTTCTGGACCCGTTTGACCAAAACACAGGTGGCATCCACGATTTCGAGCCCTTTTTCGCGGATACGGCTCAACTCGGCCAGCGTCGCCCCGTGCGAACGGATCAAAACAGTCCCGGAATCGATGTTTTCAATGGAATCGACCGTGCTCAATCCCGCCTCGGAAAGCTGATTAACCACGTCTTCATTATGAATAATGTGCCCTAAGCTGTAGACCTTGCTCTCCTGGCCCAACGTCTTTTGAGCCAAGTTGATCGCCGTCCGCACACCGGGACAAAATCCGCATTTTTCAGCAACCAATACTTTCACCGTCATTTTCCTAAAAAACAGACCGCTATCGTATATAACAAGCCGGAGAAATACAACAAAAAACCGCCCACATCCGCCTCAAACCAGAATAATAAACGCACCAAAGACGCCGCAAAAACGCAGTGGCGATGTGTCTTAAGAAAGGCATCCTTTATTTATTGCGAAGCCGGTCATACTCGGGATTGACACATTTATTCTTCCATTGGTTGAAGACATCCCGCAGGCCGGCGGCGGATTCGGGGTATTGTCCCTTGTCATCGGTTTTTTTGATCCAGTCGTCAAGGATCTTGCGATGCCGTCGCAGCTCTTTTTTAAACTTGGGGTCCTTCGCCAGATTGTTGATCTCGTGCGGGTCGCTGCGGTGGTCATAGAGTTCTTCGGCCGGACGCGGACCAAAGAAAATCTGCTCGGTCAACTCGGGCAGGGTCCCTTTAGCGTGTCCTTTTCGAAGGGCTTTGGCGTCTGCGCGGCTATCGCGGTATTGCGGCTGCAGCAGGGGGCGATCGGTCAGGAAGTTTCGGATATAGCGGAAATTTTCGGTGCGCACCGCACGGATCCGGTCAATGGTGTAGTCGCAGCGGTCGCGGGCCGAAATGACGCAGTTCCGCGGTTTGAAGTTTTTGGCGAATAGGTCCCGGCTCTCGAAATAATCCGGGATCGCAATGCCCGCCAGGGCCAACGAGGTAGCGGAAATATCCAGCGCCGATACAAGATCATCTCTGACGGTTCCGGCTTTGAGAGCGGCATGGGGACCGGTGATGATCATGGGAACATGTGTACCGATCTCCGTACAAAATTGTTTCGCGCGGAGCGAATAGTTATCCCCGTGGTCCGTGAACCAGACAATGACCGTTTTGTCCAGCAATCCGTCCGCCTTGAGGTTATTGAGGATGATCCTGGTATCGCTTTCAGTCTGTCGAACCGTATCGTAGTGATGGGCCTTATGTTTTCTGAAGATTTCAGTGTTCGGGAAATAGGGCGGCGGCATCATCAGGTCCGGGGCAACTTTGTTTTTTAAGGATTCGGTCTTGGATTTGCCGCCTTTAAGCTGAATCTGACCGAAGAAGGGTTTGTCTTTATCGAGTGTTCGCCAGACGGCAAAGTTTGTTTCTCTGGTAGCCTTATCGTAAAGCTCTTCGCGTTTATAGGCAAAATTGTAATCGTCTTTACCTGCATTGAATGTTTGATAGCCCGCCTTTTGGAACAGCTGCGGCAGCGTGGTGACGCCTTCGGGAAGGTAAATGGCGCTGGCTTTTGAGCGCGAGGAGCGATGGTTGTGCAGGCCGGTGGTGGTTTGATAGGCCCCCGTGATCAGCGCCGAACGGCAAGGCGAGCAGACCGGCGCCGGCACATAACAGCGCGAGAACCGGACACCGTCAGCCGCCAGTGCATCAATGGTGGGGGTGGCGTCCTTGTTGACCGTATCGCCATAGCAGCCGATCCAGGGCGACATGTCCTCGATGTAGATCCAGAGGATGTTGGGCTTTTCCTGCGGCGGCTTTGATGTTTGAGCTATCGCACAGGAACTTAAACTGACCGCTCCGGTGGCCAGGGCGGCGGTTTTCAAGAAGTTGCGGCGGTTTAATGATCTCATGGTTTCGGAAATCCTTTCTCTTGCAAGCCTGTCCCGTGTTTTTTACTTCTATTTTATCATGCTTTCAGTCAAGGTAAATAGTCTCCGTGCTAAAAAATAAGTATAGGGCAAGACGGTGAATTGTAAACAGTAGAAAAACCCCTTGCAAGTTGTTTATCTGCAAGGAGTTAAAAAAATGGGCGATGAGGGATTCGAACCCGCGACCCGCTGATTAAGAGTCAGCTGCTCTACCAACTGAGCTAATCGCCCGTTTTTTCGTCGGCGGATATGTCTTTCCGAATGCAAAACGGCGGATACTTTACAGATTGAGCGGCGGTTTTGCAAGCAAATTATGGCCTGTGGACAAAGAAATTCCCTTAAATTCGTCAGAACTTACGGCTTTGGGGTCTGTATCGGCTCCGCGTACAGGCCAAATTCACTGATCGCCGGGCAAACCGGCCCACTGAGCCGCAACCTCACACGGTCAGTAGTTTGGCGGTCACCTCTCCACAAACGCCGGCTGCCGATGGCCTGTCCGGCGGCAAATTCGACCCACTGTTCATTAACCCATTTGTCCAGTGCCCAGGTATCAACACGCTGGCCCAGCGGCAGGTATTCACGGATGTCAACGACATTGAAAGTAACCGCCGTTTTCAATCGAACGACCAGTTCCGGGTCTTTGACTGCATCATCGCAAGTCCAGTAGGTTTTTCGATTGCCGTCCAGCAGATGAATCGCGGCGAAACGGGAATCATTTTTGCCCCGTGTATTGGAAGCGGTGATGTCGGCGTCTTTGGCAAAATTGACTGCAAAGGTCTCATCAAGAATGCGCCGAAACTCCGTCAGTGAAGCCACATCATTCTCGTGAATACGCCCCCGCCGGTCCGGCGGCAGATTCAACAGAAATGATGCACCGCGGCCGATGGATTCGTAATAGATCTTCAGCAGATTTTCGGGACTGCGGACACGGCTGTCCTGGCTCGAATGGTAAAACCAGCCCGGACGGATGGAAACATCCACCTCGGCGGGCATCCAGAACTCACCGTCACGGTGACCGTTGATGCCTTCCTTGGAAATTGTCAAGCCCGGAGCCGGTTTGCCATGGCCCGATTGGGTCCGCGGCGTATAAGCAGCCCAGCAAGGGTCACCGGCCCAGCCCTTTTCGTTGCCGACCCATCGAATATCCTCTCCCACATCTGAAAAAATCACCGCATCCGGCTGCAATTTCCGCACAATCGCCCACGTTTTCTCCCAACCGTAGTATGTTGCGCGATCAATCGTTCGCTTTTCTTTAGCACCGCCGTAATAACCGTCCCCGCCGTTGGCACCATCGAACCATACCTCGAAAATCGGCCCGTACTGCGTCAATAACTCGCGGAGTTGGTTTCTGAAATAAGTCACATAGGCCGGACGGGCATATTCCGGATGGTTGCGGTCCCAGGGAGAAAGATAAACACCGAATTTCAGATCGTGCTTTTTGCACGCGTCAGAAATTTCCCTGACAACATCCCCTTTTCCATCTTTCCAGGAACTGTTCTTAACAGAGTGCTCAGTATATTGGCTGGGCCAGAGGCAAAAACCATCGTGGTGCTTACAGGTCAGGATCAGTCCTTTCATCCCCGCCATCTTCGCGGTACTGACAATCTGGTCAGCGGAAAAATCGGTGGGGTTGAAAATATTCGGGCTTTCATCACCAAAACCCCATTCCTTGTCCGTAAAAGTATTGGTCGTAAAATGGAGGAATCCGTAAAATTCCAATTCATGCCAAATCATCTGCCTCGATGAAGGAGTTGAACCGTAAGGTTCCGGCGGCGCCGTACCAGTCGAAGGTGCTGTGTCGCCATTGCTTGCCGCGGCGGCCATGGCAAAAAATGCGATTAACCATTTTATCGTGTAATGCTGTTTCATTCTAACTCCCTTGTCTTAGTGATGGTCTTGTGGTTCATCGTACACCGACAGTATATCTTATTCTCCCTGTATTCCAAGAAGTACTTATCCTGGACCACTTCTTTGAAGTAGGGTTTGCGAAAAAAGACATCATCGAATAGAATGCCCGGACCATGAGAACTGGAAATTTTAAGAATATATTGATCATCAAACCCAGCGCACTGGGGGATATTGTCCATGCGCTGCCGGTTTTGCCGTCTTTGCGGGCGGCGTTCCCGCAGGCAACACTCACCTGGCTGGTACGCAACGAGTTTGCCCCCCTGCTGGAATGTACCGAGGGGCTGGACGAAATACTCCTGTTCGACCGAAAAGGCATGGCAAAGTGGTTCTGCTGTCCGCGGGCTTTTCGGCAGTTTCGTGAATTCAAAAAGCAGCTTCGGAAGCGGCAATTTGACCTGGTGCTGGACCTGCAGGGATTGTTTCGCAGCGCGGTCTTTGCGAAGATGACCGGCTGTAAAGACCGGGTCGGTTTGAAAGAGGCACGAGAATTCGCAAGTTTGTTCTATACACATCAGGTTGACCGGCCGGCCGCGTCCGTCCATATTCTCGATTATTATTTCGCTGCGCTTAAAGATATCGACGTTGAAGATTTTTTGCCTGAATGCAAACTGACCCCACCGGCAGCAGCGCGGGATTCGATCCGGGAGAAATTAGCATCCCGCCAACTTGCCCCGAAGAAGTTTTTGGTCGTGATCCCCAGTTCGGCACATGCTTATAAATGCTGGCCCGCCGAGCAATTCGCCAAACTGGCCGAAGCGTTTCATCGTCAACACGGCTGGGCGACGGTCGTTGTGGGAACCCAAAGCGAGGGGAGTTATGCAAAAACGATTCAGGCCAATGCCGCATCGCCGGTGATCGACTTTACCGGACAGACTACGATCCCTGAATTGGTCGCCTTGTTCGACCAGGCGGGGGCGGTGGTTTCCAATGACACCGGCCCCGGACATATCGCGCTGGCCACGGAAACGCCGGGAGTTGTGATTTTCGGCAATACCAATCCGCTGCGGTTGGGGCCTTATCAACGGCCGGAATGCATCGTCGCTGTTGATACGGAAAAACGCGGCGCCGAGATCAAGGACACCAATCCCGCACAGCGGATCGAGAATGTAACGGTTGAAATGGTTTTGGAAAAGATTGAGTTACAGTTGGAAAAATGAATTACCGATATCGCTTATTGATCCGACTTCGCCCGGTTCTGCGGTTTGTTAAGTTTCGCATTCTGCATGTTGACGATTCCCCGCAACGAATGGCCAGAGGAATCGCGGCGGGCTTTTTTGTGGCCTATCTGCCGCTTCTCGGACTGCACATGCCGCTGGCTTTTCTTCTTGCGCTGCTGATTCGTGCCAATAAAGTACTCGCCCTCGTCGCCGTCTGGATATGCAATCCGCTGACCTTTGTTTTTATTTATTACCCGTGCTATCGTCTGGGCCGTTTTGTATTGCCTTTTTTCCGTGAGAAACCCAAGGTTGAACTGGACCAGATCCAGACCCTGCTGAATCAGACATTCTCCCTGAATTATATACTGAGAAACCTCTTTACAGCAGATTACTGGAGGCAGGTGGGAACCGTCTGCACCCAGATCGGCCTGGAAACACTGATCGGCGGGATCATTCTGGGGGCCGTTGTCGCCAAGCTCAGTTACTGGTTCGCGTATTATTTCATCGTCGGCTACCGCACCCGAAAAAACAATCGAGGACGATTGAATACACCATGAAAATGCCCGGACTCTTTTGGGTTGCTTTTGAGGGTCGGTGCTGTATAATCGCTTGCCCAAATGGCTGTAAACACTAATCTGAATCCTAATTAGATACGAAAGGTCTGAAAATTATGGCAAATGCACTTGTCAGTCAATCCGGCGGGCCAACCGGTGTGATCAATGCCTCACTGGTGGGCGTGATCGAAGAAGCAAGCAAACAAAAAGCGATCGATAATCTCTACGGCGGCGTTCACGCAGTAGCAGGCATCGTCAAGGAGCACTTTGTCGATCTTAAGCAGATTTCCGTGGATACGCTGGAAACAGTCGCCGGGTCGCCATCGTCGGCACTGGGTTCCAGTCGGGACAAGCCGGATGAGGCATATTGTGAAAAAATCCTGGATGTATTCAAAAATCGCGGCATTCGCTATTTCTACTACATCGGCGGCAATGACTCGGCCAACACCTGCTACATCATTAACACGATGGCTGAAAAGAGCGGCTACGACCTCAAAGCATTCCATGTGCCGAAAACGGTGGACAACGACCTGCGCGTAACCGACCACTGTCCCGGTTTCGGCACGGCGGGCAAGTTTGTCGCCTGTGCGTTGATGGGCGATGATCTGGACAACCGGGCACTGCCGGGCGTAAAGATCGATGTGATCATGGGACGTCATGCGGGCTTTTTGACCAGCGCCGCAGCATTGGCCAAACAGCGCGAGGACGACGGGCCGCACCTGATCTATATCCCCGAACGTCCTGTTTCAATGGACAAGCTTTTGGGCGACGTTGAAGCGTGCCAAAAGAAATACGGTCGCTGTGTGATCGCTGTCAGTGAAGGTATCGCCGATACCGACCATGTGACCTGGGCGGAAAAGCTGGCTGAAAACGCCGAGCGCGATGCACACGGCAATGTGCAGCTTTCCGGTACGGGTGCCTTGGCGGACTTTTTGGCCGGACAGATCAAGAGCAACCTTAAGATCAAACGCGTTCGCGCAGACACCTTTGGCTATCTGCAGCGCAGTTTCGCCGGTTTACAGTCCGAAACCGATGTGGCCGAAGCCCGCGAGTGCGGCCGCAAAGCCGTCCAATACTCCATGGAGATGGACAACGGATCGGTCGCCATGAAGCGTACCGGCAACGGCGACAACTACGGCGTGGAATACTTCCGCACTGACCTGTCCAATGTTGCAGAACACACCAAGAGCGTGCCGGATGAGTTTATCAACGCCGATGGCAACGGTATGACCGATGCGTTTATCGAATACGCCAAACCGCTGGTCGGGGCACTGCCCAGGACCGAATACCTCGGCAATCTGCCAATTGTGTGACCGCTGTTGTATTTCGTACAAATCCCAAAACACCCGACGGTTTATCCGCCGGGTGTTTTTTTACCAACTCGCTTGTCAAGTCTTTTGCGGTACAGCATAATGGGTTTAGGACGCTAAAATGCCGTTTTTCGTCGTTCTAAGCCCTCCATAAAAAAACAATTGACTTTGCCCGGATATCCCCTTAGACTTGCGGGGCTTTTTGGCGTGTGCCGAAAGCAAGTACGTTATACAGTAAATTCTAACCTAAGAATATCAGAAAGGGATGGTAGAAAAAATTGGCTGAAGCAATGAGTATTTTACAGGAAAAACTGGACTCGAAAAATCTTGAAAAATTGATCACCCTTGGCAACGGCCGGCTGAATGCTTTCGTCGCCGAAGCGATTGAACTGACGAATCCGGACAGCGTATCCGTTTTCACCGACTCAGCGGAAGACATCGCAACAATCCGTGGTAAGGCGAAAAACGGCGGCGGCGAACATTCACTGGCTACCGAGGGACACACCTATCACTTTGACGGACCCAAAGATCAGGCCCGCGACAAAGCCAACACCAAGTACCTGCTGCCCAAAGGCTGGGACCTGGGCAAGAGCCTCAACTGCACTGAAAAGGCCACCGGCCTCGCCGAAGTCAAGGGCATCCTGAAAGATTCCTACAAAGGCAAGGAAATGCTGATCTGTTTCTTCTGTCTGGGCCCGACCAATTCAGATTTCTCGATCTCGTGCGCACAGATCACCGATTCGCCGTATGTTGCCCACAGCGAGTGTCTATTGTATCGTCCCGGCTATGAACAGTTCAAGAAAGTCGGCGACGGCGAATTCTTCCGTTTCCTGCATACGCAGGGTGAAACCGACGCCAACGGCTGCAGTGTCAATGTGGACAGACGCCGGGTGTATGTCGATCTGGAAGACAACATCGTTTTCTCGACCAATACCCAATACGCCGGCAATACCGTCGGGCTGAAAAAGCTGTCGCTGCGTCTGGCAATCCAGAAGGCCTCGAAAGAGGGCTGGCTGGCCGAGCATATGTTCATCATGGGCGTCAACGGCCCGGCCGGTCGCAAGACCTACTTCACCGGTGCGTTCCCGTCCGCCTGCGGAAAGACATCGACCGCGATGCTGCCCGGACAGACGATCGTCGGCGACGACATTGCCTACCTGCGTAAAAAAGACGGCAAGATGATGACCGCCAATGTCGAGCAGGGCATCTTCGGCATTATTGAAAATGTCAATGCCGATGATGATCCGGTCATTTTTGAATCGCTGAACAGTCCCGGCGAGATAATCTTCGGCAATGTCCTGATTTCAGACGGCAAGCCGTACTGGATGGGTATGGGTTCTGACATCACCGTCAGCGGTACCAATTATCAGGGAGCATGGGACCCGAGCATGACCGATGTGAATCCGTCGCACAAGAATGCCCGTTACACCATTATGCTCAGTGCGCTGGATAATGTGGACCCCGAACTGGAAAACCCCAACGGTGTCGAAACCGGCGGTATCATCTACGGCGGCCGCGACAGCGATACGCAGGTACCGGTCGAACAGGCATTTGACTGGACCGAAGGCATCATCGCCAAGGGTGCCTCGATCGAGTCGGAAACCACCGCCGCAACACTCGGTCAGGCTGGTGTTCGTACGTTCAACATCATGGCCAATCAGGACTTTGTTGCGATCCCGCTGGGTCAATACATCCAGAACAACCTGGACTTCGCCAACGGTGTGGATAACCCACCGGCGATCTTCTCGACCAACTACTTCCTCAAGGGCGACGACGGCGACTTCCTCAACGGCAAACTGGATAAGATGATCTGGGTGCTGTGGGCCGAGCTGCGGGTCAACGGCGATGTCGAGGCCATCAAGACCCCGACCGGCTGGATTCCGAAATATGAAGACCTGGCTCCGCTGTTCAAGGAAAAACTGAACAAGGAATACACCCAGGAAGAGTATGTCCAGCAGTTCACGATCCGCGTGCCGAATATGCTGGCCAAGTACGACCGCGTTGAAGCGATCTACAAAGAAAAGGTCGCCGATACGCCGCAGTTGGTTTATGATACCTTTGATGCGATTCGCAAACGGCTGAAAGATTTGCAAGCCGAAAAAGGCGACCTCGTCAGCCCGCTGGATCTGTAACTGGGAACGCGGGCGTCCCGCCCGCACAAAAATGAGTACCCCGTCAATACTTAAAGGGACAGTCTTAAGACTGTCCCTTTTTTTATTCAATTTCTTGCAAAAGCCCGGTGCGGGAATCATAAATGTAACATTGACAGACTTCCTGTCTTTCTGTATCCTGTTGCCATGAAAACTGTTCTCACCATTATTGTAATATTAGGTACCATTGCTGCTTTAGCTTTTTACAATGCGTTTGAGGAGGAATATAGCATCGGAGAATGTTTTATCCTTTCGATATTTCCAATTTTTACCTTATCGATCATTAATTGGATTGCATTCGAAGTAAAAATTAAGAAGAATAGATTTTCATTTACATTCGCCGGTGCTATGGCCCTCAACGCCCTTACTTTGGTTGCGTATTGTTTTTATGCCGCAAATGGACAATCGAACCCCGATACTGCGGCACATATGCATGTCTTTGTCTTTCCAATCTTATTGGTAGTTGTAAGTATCATTCTACTTCTGTCTTTGCTAGTTACAGATTTTATAACAAGGAAGAAATAAAACTATCAGATAATATATGGTGGGCACGGCCCCACCTACGATGGATATCTATGCGAATATCATTGAACATCTTATACAGCATCGCGCTGGCCCTTTACAGCCCGAAGGTCTTACACCGGCGGCTGTTTCAGGGCCGTTATCGCGGCGGGTGGGATCAGCGAACCGGATATATCACGCGTGGATATCCCAACAAACAGTAAACGCCCCGATATAACTCCGGCGTTATAGGCAACGCAATCGGGCGGCTCGCGCCGCCACGCTGTTGTTATTAAACAGAAAGGGACGGCTCCCAAAGCCGTCCCTTTTTTTGTTTTCAAATCAACTTGTCTTAATCTTTGGGCCGTGTCAGAGAAACGCACTCCAGCACTGGAATTCGCATATCCATCGGCGAGCCGGTGTCCTGATGGTCCAGGTATTCCCCGCCGGCACCGCCAACCCGTCCCAATGCGAACAGCATAAACGCGATATCGCTGATTCGTTTGACGGAAACGCGTTTCGCTCGCAGGCCTTCCCAGCAAACCCCCAGCACAATCGAGGCGATCGCACCGTCCAGGTTTACCGCCCAGACATTCCGCGCCACGCCGATTTTCTTCAAGCGGGCGGCTAACTTGTGATAGAAGTCGAGGAAGACATTACACAGATCGGTTTCCTTCAGATAGGCGGCTATCACCCGTTCACGCGGATCATAGTTTACCGGATCATTACGAAAAACCGGATGCCCCAGGCATGGAATTCGCTTGTAATCAGTTCCCGCCTCTTTGGCGTTGCTGCGCTCACGAGAAAAGCGTTCGGCCTCTTGTTCCGCAATCGCATCCAGGTCCAAACCATGCTTGACGCTAAAGGGGTCTTTCAGGTCCGCGTCCCGGAAAACATCCAGCAGATATTTGATAGCGCGTTTTCCATTGCCGCCGTGGACTTCTCCGATGGTGGCCAACGTTGCAATCATGGCCGTGTTCGGGCTGTTACCGGCAGAGGTCGATAATTTCACACCCTGAGCAGATATGGTCCCCGGCCCGTTCGACAGTGAAGCAATCAAGCATTTTTCCAAAAGGTCCGCTTCAAACTCACGCGGCCGCTCACCCAGCCATGACAGGAACATCGAGGCCACAAATGATCCGTTCCGCATCTCTTCTTCCAGCGAATACCCGTAAAGCCGCGTCACCTTGCCGTCATTTGAAGAGGCATGGCTTGTATTTCGCATGTTGCGACGGGAAAGCGTTGCACCCAGCGTTTCCTTACTGAGCAATTTGGCCTGTTTATCGTAAGGTTTCGGAATAACCCCTTTGTGCAGGATCAGTTTCCGGGGCAGGTGTTTTTCCAATTCCTGATGCTGATAATCCAGGAACCAGGGATTCAGTTTCAATGGTTTTGAGGGGGTCGTATCCCGCTCAATTTCCAGAACTCTGGCAACCAGTGCTGCCGCCGCGGCAAGATGATGCAGCGAGGTGATACGAATACCCCGGCTCAGGCATTTTTTCAGCTTTGCGTTCTTTTCGTATCGCTTGTCCGGATCGAACGGCGGGATCCCGAAATAGTTATCGAACAGTTCCATCTTGTCTTCGGCCGATGTACCGCTGCCTTCGACAACCGCGCCAGCGTGACCCAGAGAAAGATCCAGATGACTCAGCACGCCGCCGGTAATATAGGCGATCACCGGTTTGGGGTATTTTGCCTTTTTCATCATTTCGACAGCTGTTTTTTCGTAAAGACCGCCCGGTTCAAGATAGCTGATAATCATCTTGGTCTTTTCGTCTTCACGGGCCAGTTCGAGCAGGTCGCCAAACGATGTTAAGATCAGTGAGTCCTTACCGGTCGAAACACCGTAGGTGGTCCCGATGCCCGCACTGAGCAGGTAGGAGGCCATGGTATTGACCATGTTCCCACTGTTTGAAAAGATCGCCGCCGAGCCCGGAGTAAAGCTGTCTGCCGGGTCATCTCCGCCGACCGCACCAACGCGAACACCGTCCAGAGTATTGACCATCCCCAGCGAGTTACCGCCGACAAGATCAATATTGGCCTGTTTGCACATCTGAGCAACCTTGGCCATCACCTCGACGGAAACATGTTCCGTGATGACATAAATGGTCTCAATCCCGCCTTCACTGTGATCGATCACCTCTTTGACTTCCGCATATACAGCCGCAGGCGGGGAGTAGATAATTACTTTATTCGGGCGTTTTTCCCGCGGAAAGTGCTGCATCAGTTCATCCACCGTTCCAAACACCGGTATCGGGTCCTTACCCGGTACATCAAGGGTCTTTCCCGATTTTCCAAGCGCCCAACCGCCAATAACATTTCCGCAAAAACGCTGAGAGTCAACGGACACTTTGCTGGCTTCCCGGCCGGTGATATTAGAGACCGCGACACGATCTCCCGCTTTCAGTAAATCGCTTAAACATTTGGCTCTCATTTGCTGCCTCCTCTTACTGTTTCGCTAATATTGGCCACTTTCGCTGCATATTCAGCGACCATTGTGACTGGCGTATCCGGACCGAAAATAACATGAGGCAGATGCAGGGACTCCAGTGTATCTTTCAGCGACAACAATCCGCGAAGCAATTGAGGTCCGCCCCGTCCGACGATAACCGGTATCGTGATCGGCCCGTGCTCATCGACATAGGCCTGAAGGGCGTCACCGATGGCCTTGAATGTGACATCGATGGCGGTATTGTTGGCCTTGCCCCCTAAGATCAGCAGCAATCCGGCCTTGTCGAGATTGTGTTCAAAGCAAATGCGGGCCGTCCCGAACATACGCTCATACGGAGGATTTCCGCCGAAGTCGGACAAAAAGATCGGGTCGCCGCTGTTTTGCAGCAATGTTTCGGTAATAATCGTCGAAGCACCGCCACCAAACAGGAGCGGCAGGATGGATCTACCGCCCAGATCCGCCACATGGGCCTGGCCCCGATGGCTCGAGGCATTCCAGGCGCCCATTTCCTCTTCAAAGAAGCTCTGATTGGCAGGGTACTCATACAGCGTCACACCCAAATTCTTATATTTAAAGTTGGCCTCATCAAAGACTGCCTTGAAATCACAGATATACGGCTTACCCTCCGGTGTGATTCGGCAGGGATTAACTTCGCACATCTGCATTCCCGTCGAGCTGAACATATCCCAGAAATCCACCAACATCCTTGAAATCGTGCTGACATAGCCGGACGGGCATTTCAGCTGGGTCAGGATTTCACTGGCCTGATACGCCCCGACGCCCTTATAGACATCGACCGGCACCGTCACCTTCTTATCATCGCCAATAGTTTCGATCTCGACGCCGCCCGTCAGAGACACGGTCAAAGCTGGGCCCAGATAGCGGGAATCGTAGGTGATCGCCATATACATCTCCAACTCCGCCGGAATGTACTGCACCATATACGCGGTGCGAGGCAGACGCCCGTTAATCTCTTTGCCTTGCAGAGACTTCAGCGCCCGCTGGGCCTCCACATATTCATTGACCTCGTGGATCACGCCGGCCTTGCCTCGTTTTCCGAAAGGCAGATCCGGCTTAATGATCGCCTTGCTGCCCCATCGTTTTAACGCTTCCCGAATATCGGCACCTGAAGCATCCGCCATCAGATGTTCCGGTACGGGAAGATTAAACCGCGGCGCAAGATGGTTGAGGAAAAACAGTTCGGTTATCTGATTGGACATGGATTCTCCTTTAAGATGCGAACCCCTCTAATTGACGAAATACCCCCGTTCCGGGAGGACTTATATCATACATCTCATTGCACCATATAACAGTAATTTTACTTCTTATTACCATTAAACCAACACTCCAAATGACTTAATGGTGGACAATAACACCTTAAAAATAAATTTCAACCATCTTGTACAGTTTTTTTATCTTTTTTTAAGATTTATTCGAGCTTCCAGAGCAATCCTCTTTTGTCCGCCGCCCTGCATCCGACCGGAACATGGATTTCTTCCGCCGGAACGGTCTGGATAATTGACATCATCAGCGTTTGGGGCTATGATTTCGAACAAGCAGAACCAAGATTACCCGAGGCACAAACAGACAATGCAAATACTAATGAATATGCTTTACGGCATCGCACTGGCACTTTACAGCCCGAAGGTTTTATACCGGCGGCTGTTTCAGGACCGCTATCGCGGCGGCTGGGGTCAGCGGCGCGGCTTTATTGACCGCAAAACCGACAAACCCTGCATCTGGATACACGCCGTCAGTGTTGGCGAGGTCAACGCCGCACGCACGCTCATCGCCCAGATGGCCCAACAGATGCCCGAATACGAGATCGTGCTGTCCTCGACCACCGACACCGGCCTGACCCGCGCCAAGGCGTTGTACGACGCCGACTATTCGGTCTTTTATTTTCCGTTCGATTTTTCGTGGATCATGAAACGGGCGTTCGCCCGGCTCAATCCGGCGATGATTTTGCTGATGGAGCTGGAAGTCTGGCCGAACATGGCATCTATCGCACAGGAAAAAAACATCCCTATCGTCGTGGTCAACGGCCGCCTCAGCGACCGAAGTTTCCCGAAATACCAAAAAATCCGCGGCATTACCCGCGCGATGTTCCGCAAGGTCTCGCTGGTGTTGGCCCAGACCGAAGAATACGCCGAGCGGTTTATCGACCTGGGCTGCGACAAAAACAAGGTTCTCGTCACCAGTTCTCTCAAATACGATACTGCCCAGACAGATGGGGCCGTTGAGGGCGCCGACCGGCTGGCTGAACAAATCCACCTGACCAAAGAACCCCTGTGGGTCGCCGGCGGAACCGGTCCCGGCGAAGAAAAGCTCATTCTGAATGCCTTCGCCAAGCTCAAACAACAGGACGGGCTGGAGGATTTGCGGCTGGCCATTGTCCCGCGAAAGCCGGAACGCTTCGACGAGGTGGCCGTACTGATCGACGAGGCGGGATTCGGGTTTGTGCGGTACAGCACCCTGAAAGAAAACGACTCCATCACCACCGGCAAACCCGCCGTCATCCTCGGCGATACGATAGGCGATCTGAAAAAGTTTTACGCGCTGGCAACCGTTGTCTTTGTCGGGCGGACGCTGACGCCGATGGGCGGCTCGGACATGATGGAGCCGACCGCGCTGGGCAAGTGTACGCTCTTCGGCCCGCACACCTTCAACTTCAAACAGACGGTCGAAGTCCTGCTGGCCGAACACGGCGCGATCGAAGCGGCCGACGAGGCCGATCTGTTCGATAAAACCCTGCAATGCCTGATCAACCCGGATTTTGCGAACCGTGTGGGAAGCCAGGGGCAAACCATCATCCGCCAAAACCAGGGCGCCACACAAAAGACACTGGACGCGATACAGCGATTGCTAAAGAAAGAATAGCCACAGAGAACACAGAGGGGGAATTTTGAACTAAGTTCGAGAGGAAATAACTATGTCAGACGAAGTAAAAAAGAAAATAAGTAAACTGGCGATTGTTTCGGTGATATTTATTATTCTCGGTTTTTTAGCTCTACCGGTGTGCAAACAAATTCAATTCGTCATGGATCGGCAGGGATTGGATTATACGAGAATGGGAGTACATCTGTTTTCAACTGGACTCTGGGGCATGGCGTTGCTATTGGCATTATTAGCTGTGACATTAATCTCTTTTAAACAAACAAAAGATAAGGGACTACAGTTACCTTGGATTTGCTGTATTGTCAGTTTGCTGTTAATCGCCGCCTATTCTGTACCACTCCCGGAATACAAGAACACCGTTATCGTTGACCGGGAAAAAACCTTTGACGGGGATTCATCAGAATTAAAAAATACGGTGATTGTACCCGCCTTAGACAGTCCAATGCCGAAAGATAAAAATATCGTCTGGTGCTCCTCGTTTCAGCTGGCTTGGAATGAATTAGAAGATAAAATCATCAAAGAACCCATCCTGTTGTCTGAGAACCAGAACCTTGCAGACCTGCTGAATCAAGCCAAGCAATCAAAACAGGATGTTGCAGAAAGTGATTATTATGCCCGCGCCGGTTTCGTACAGGACAATATCATCGAAAGCATCCAAACAGAAATGTCACAAAAGTTTCCTGAAGAACCGATTCCTTCATTTGACGATGTCACCCCGCTTACTGCCATTATTTCCTATTCATTCTTGTCTGCGAATGTAAGATTTAAGATTCCTTACTTTGAAAATGACCAAGAATTGGTTTTTACAGATAGCAGCGGCAACAAAACCGCTATCACCTCTTTCGGAATTCGCGAAGAGGATGATTATGCGTATTATAAATTAAGACGACAGATGCACGTCCTTTTCACTGAGCACAATTCGGATTATCAATTAACGGAATGTGCGATTGACCTGTGTAAAAAATCCTCACCCAATCAGATCGTCCTCGCAATGGTGGAACCAAAAGAAACATTATTGGAAACACTGTCTTATATTGATGAGCAAATCAAAAAATCTCCAAACGATGGACATTTTCACGAATTCGGACTAAATGATGTTTTGCTGGTTCCGAATCTGTTCTGGAAAATCGTTCACTCTTATGAAGAATTAGAAGGAAGGGCACTGCAAAATACTGAATATGCTGGTATGCCAATTGAAAAAGCAATGCAGGTCATCCAGTTTCGCTTGGATCGCAGCGGTGCAGAGCTAAAATCCGAAGCCAAAACTTATGCAAGTCCGGTCCCGACCTTTTATACATTTAACCGCCCATTCCTGGTCTATATGAAAAAACGCGGCGCTGAATCTCCTTTCTTCGCCATGTGGGTGGACAACGCCGAGCTTCTGGAGAAATTTTAACCAAACCCCGGGTTGCGATTCGCTTACCCGGGGCTACTATTATTCAAGCCCTATGGGCTTATGGAATTTTTCTATTTTAACCCGAAGCACAGAGGCTCCGGCCGGATTACAAGCTAAAGCTCGAACTCCTACTTTTCAGACGCTGTGGTTACATTATTTCGCCGCGGAGGGAGATGGTGATATCGTTGATCTCTAAATCCGAACCGGCCAGGGCAATCGCTTTTTCGGCCAGGATACGCAGGCCACTGCAGCAGGGAACTTCCATGTGGACCACGGTTAAACTGGTCGGCTTGCCGGTCGTGATAATGTCGGCGATCTTCTGGACATAAGCACCGGTGTCGTCCAGCTTCGGGCAGGCCACGGCAATGGCATTGCCTTTTAATAGCTTGCTGTGAAAATCGCCCATCGCAAACGGCACGCAATCGGCCACCAGCATCAATTCCGCCCCGGCAAAATACGGTGCCATCGGCGAGACCAGCGTCAACTGCACCGGCCACTGGCCCAACTGCGAGGAGACATCGCCGGAAGCGCCCGGGGCTTTCGGCTCGGCATCGAAGTTCATCATTTTCATGCCGGGACAGGAAAATCCTTCGGCCTTTTGCGGCGGCTGTTGTTCAAAGGCGGCCTTGTTGCGGGCGAGTTCTTCGAGATATTGCTTTGTCGCTTCTTCGTCGAACTCAGCGGCCTCACGCTGTTCGATGCTGATCGCATCGACCGGGCAGCAGTCCAGGCACGCCCCCAGCCCGTCACAATAGATCTCGCTGACAAGCTTGGCCTTTCCGTCGATCATCTGGATCGCACCCTCGGCACAGGCACCCACACACTTGCCGCAGCCGTTACATTTTTCTTCGTCAATTTTAACGATATTTCGCAATGCCATAATTATCTCGCTTTTTTTCGCCACAGAGTTCACAGAGAGCACCGAGTAAATATCTCTTTGAACTCTGTGTCCTCTGTGGCTGTTTTTTATTCTTTTAAGCCAGTATCTCGGCCAGATCCTGTTCGGGGGTGCTGATCGGAGCGATATTGAACTTTTCGACCAGAACATTCAGCACATTCGGACCCACAAACGCCGGCAGTGTGGGTCCCAGTTTTATATTCTGAATCCCCAGATGCAGCAGCGTCAGCAGGATACAGACGGCCTTTTGCTCGTACCAGCTCAACACCATCGACAGCGGCAGGTCATTGACGCCGCACTCGAATGCATCCGCCAGCGCGACCGCGATCTGGATCGCTGAATACGCATCGTTACACTGCCCGATGTCCAGCAGCCGCGGAATACCGCCGATATCGCCGAACGGCAGTTTATTAAAGCGGTACTTGCCGCACGCCAGCGTCAGAATGACGCAATCATCCGGCACCTGCTGAGCAAGTTCGGTAAAGTAATTGCGGCCCGGCTTGGCGCCATCACAGCCGCCGATCAGGAAGAAGTGCCTGATCTGTCCGGCCTTGACCGCATCGATGACGGTACCGGCAACGCCCATCACCGCATTGTGTCCGAAACCGATAGTGATCGTTTTTTCTTCGGCGTCTTCCGCGAATCCCGGTGCCTCCAGCGCTGACTGGATCACCGGCGTAAAATCCTTGTCCGGGCCAATATGCGTCACATCCGGCCAGGCCACCAGCCCGGTTGTGAAGATGCGGGCCTTGTAAGTCTCGCGCGGTTTTTGAATACAGTTGGTCGTCATCAGGATCGAACCGGGGAAGGCATCGAACTCCTTGGCCTGATCCTGCCACGCGCCGCCGTAGTTGCCCACGAGGTGTTTGTACTTCTTCAGTTCCGGATAGGCCAGACACGGCAGCATCTCGCCGTGCGTATAGACATTGACGCCCTTGCCTTCGGTCTGTTCCAGCAGCAGCGCCAGGTCCTTGAGGTCGTGACCGGACACGAGGATGGCCTTGCCCGCCACCGGCGTCACGCGTACCACGGTCGATTCAGGATGGCCATAGACGCCGGTGTTGGCCTCATCAAGCAGGCCCATCACCTTAAGATTGACCTCGCCGACTTTCAGCGACATCGCAACCAATGCATCGACATCGCTCGCCAGCGGACCGGTCAAAAAGTCCATCGCCTCGTGGAAGAACGCATACACGCCGTCGTCTTCGATACCCAAAATCTTTGCGTGATCCGCATAGGCAGCGGTACCTTTAAGGCCATACATGATCAACTCCTGCAAGCCCGCGACATCCGCACCATACGCTTCCAACCGATTAGCGATACTGTGCGAAGCGGCCTGAGTGAGCATTTCATCCCGACTGCCGGGAATCTGCCATTGGGCCGGCCCCACCAAATGCTTTTGGGGATCCGTTCCGGTCTTCTGGCAGGCCTCGTGATACAGCGCCTTTGCCTGCTCAATGATCTCACCAGCCCGGGCGATCATCGCTTCCAGGCGAACCGGGTCAAAGTTGACATTGGTGACCGTCGTAAACAAAGCCTCGGTCACAAAGTGGTCGATCGATCGATCCGCCAGACCCAACTGCCCCGCACGGTGAGCATACATTGAAATGCCCTCTGCCGCATAGATCAGAAGATCCTGCAGATCGGCCGTTTCGGCGGTTTTGCCGCACACACCAATTTTCGTACATCCTTTACCGCCCACGGTCTGTTCACATTGATAACAAAACATGTGTTCGTCCTTTCTTATTGAGATTTTGTTTTTTTCACTCGTATCATAGTTAGTAGCATTTTGAATTTTTGTTCGGCCCGCACCGCATGCCGGATATCGGCCGGCATGATAATAATCTCTCCGGTATCAAGGGTGTGATCGACGCCGTCAATCGTAACAACGCCCTGTCCGTCAACGACCTGCACCACGGCATCGAACGGCGCGGTATGTTCACTGAGCCGCTGGCCGGCATCAAAAGCGAACAAGGTGATCGTACCGATGGGTTTGTCGAGAAGGGTCTTGCTGACAATCGAATCATCGGCATAGGTGACCAGTTTTTCGAGAGCGGCTGATTTTCCATAACATGCGTCGAGGCAGCCTGTCTGTTTTTCAATTTTAGCCATTTTTTTAGTCTCCGCTAACAAATCCCTGTAATGTCAGTGCTTTTAAATACCCGTTGATCTGCGACTGCAGGCCGGCCATTTTTGAATGAGCCGGACATTTGCCCTTGAGCGGGCACTTGAAACCGCCCATGAGACATTTATTGACACTGACCGGCCCCTGAACCGCTTCGATCAATTGCCGAAATTCGATTTTCTTTGGGGCCTTAGCCAGTTGAAACCCGCCTTTGGGGCCCATGATGCTCTCAACAATTCCCGCGGCGGCAAGTTTCTGCAGGATCTTACACGTCAGGGGGTACGAAACATAATTATCCTTGGCCAGCACCCGGGCCGAAAGCGGCATACCGTCATCATACGCCTCGACCAACTGGGCCGCGAAGCGAAGCGCATAATCTGTATCCCGACGAATAAGTTCCATAATTCAAAAAACCCGTTTAATTCATGTCTTTTTCCTGTATAGGACTAATATAGTCCTACTTAGATATAAAGTCAACCCCTTTTTAAAAAAATAAGGTTCTCATCCAATAAAGTTGGTTGACCCTAACAACATTTTAACATACGTCCTGTCACTTAAAACCTTAGCTTGATATTGGAGTCCCCTCTTTTCCATTAACTTTATCAAACC